>JAYTSH010000332.1:0-13679 GCA_043745755.1 Cellulomonas sp.
GCCCGGTGCTCCGCCCGCTACTCCGGGCGCCTCAACGCCCACCTCCCGTTGGCGACCCGGCTCGTGGTCGTCAAGGCCGACGGCAGTGTGCTGCTGCACTCGGACGGCGGGTCGTACAAGCCGCTCAACTGGATGAGCCCACCGTGCACGTTGGCCATCGGTTCGCCGGATGACGAGGCCTCCGAGCGCGGCGCCGCCGAGGTCTGGACGGTGCAGCACACCAAGAGCGACGACCGGCTGGTCATCGAGGTCCACGAGGTGCTGCACGACTCCGCGCACGAGCTCGGTGTCGACCCAGGGCTTGTCAAGGACGGCGTCGAGGCGCACCTTCAGGAGCTGCTCGCGGCTCAGATCGGGGCGCTCGGGGCCGGGCACACGCTGGTTCGTCGTGAGTTCCCGACGGCCATCGGTCCCGTCGACATCCTGGCGCGCGACGCCAACGGCGTGGCGGTCGCGGTTGAGATCAAGCGGCGCGGGGACATCGACGGCGTCGAGCAGCTGACCCGGTACCTCGAGCTGCTGAACCGCGACCCCCACCTCGCTCCGGTGCGCGGCGTGTTCGCGGCCCAGGAGATCAAGCCGCAGGCCAGGGTGCTCGCGACCGACCGCGGGATCGCGTGCCTCGTGCTCGACTACGACGCGATGCGCGGCGTCGACGACGTGGACTCGCGCCTGTTCTGACGGCTTTGCACGGCCGCACGGGGGCCTTGCCGTCGGTTTCGGGTCAGTGCCCCGAGCGATGGTGTCGCGGGTCCCGGGAGGCGTCTTCGTCCGCCCGGCAGCGCCGGACCGTGACCGAACAGCGATCCGCAGCGATTTGACTGCGGTCTATTCGTGGCGCACGATGACGAATCGTCGAAGCGCTTCGATACTTGCTTCGACCGGGACGTCGTTGCCCATCCAGGCTCACGAGCCAGGCGCAGGTGGCGGCCCGCGACGGACGTCTGTCAACGGAGCGGCGCCCTCGTCGGGGCGACTTCTGGGACCGCATGACACGATCGAATTCTCAATGAGGAGGACGAACATGGTGCGTTTCACCAAGCGCCTGGGACTGATCGCCGCGCTCGCGGCACTGCCGCTGGCGTTGACAGCATGCAGTGGAAGCAGCACACCGGCGACCTCTTCGGCGGCCGCGACCTCCGGTGCCACGACCCTCAAGCTGTGGCACTACGAGGGCGCAGACAGTGCGATGGGCAAGGCCTGGAACCAGTCGATCAAGGTCTTCGAGACCGAGCACCCGGGCGTCAAGGTCGAGTTCGAGCAGAAGGCCTTCGAGCAGATCCAGCAGACCGCGGGCATGGTCCTCAGCTCGGACCAGGGCCCCGACGTCATGGAGTACAACAAGGGCAACGCCACCGCGGGCCTGCTCGCGTCGCAGGGGCTCCTCACCGACCTGACCGACGTGGCCAAGGCGCGCGGCTGGGACACCAAGCTCGCCCCGAGCCTGCAGACGACGGCGCGCTATGACAGCAAGGGCGTCATGGGCTCGGGTAGCTGGTACGGCGTGCCGAACTACGGCGAGTTCGTCACGGTCTACTACAACAAGGCCATGTTCGCGACGAAGAACATCGCCGTGCCCACGACGTTCGCCGAGTTCACGGCCGCACTCGACACGTTCAAGAACGCAGGCGTCACGCCGCTCGCGATGTCCGGCGCGGAGTACCCCGCGGGTCAGCTCTACTACGAGCTCGCGCTCAGCAAGGCCGACCGCAGCTTCGTCAGCTCCTACCAGATGTACAAGGGCAAGGTCGACTTCCGGGGCGACCCGCTCAAGTACGGCGCCGAGACGTTCGACCAGTGGGTCAAGAAGGGCTACATCGCGACGGACTCCGCGAGCCTCAAGGCTGAGGACGCCGGGCTGAGCTTCATCAACGGCACGTCGCCCATGCTCGTGTCGGGCAGCTGGTGGTACGGCCGGTTCACGACCGACATCAAGGGCTTCGACTGGGGCATCTTCAACTTCCCGGGCAACAAGCTGAATGCCGGCTCGTCGGGCAACCTCTGGGTGGTCCCGGCGAAGTCCAAGGCCAAAGACCTCGCCTACGACTTCATCGACATCACGATGCGTCCCGAGATCCAGGCCATCCTCGGCAACAACGGCGGCCTCCCGGTCGCGGCGAAGGCCTCGGACATCACTGACCCGAAGAGCCAGGAGCTCATCACGGCGTTCAACGACGTCCTGAACAACGACGGCCTCGCGTTCTACCCCGACTGGCCCGTCCCCGGCTACTACGACGTGCTGGTCGCCGGCTTCCAGTCGCTGATCAACCAGTCGAAGACGCCGCCGGCCGTGCTCACGGACATCGGCAAGGCCTACGACGACGGCGTCGCCAACGCCGGCTGAGACCGGACCTCCGCACGCGGGTGGCGCCGACTGTCAGTCGGCGCCACCCGCGCGGCAGCCCAGCCGGGACCCGACTGAGAGGGACGTGCCACATGACGGCAACGGTGGAGACAGCGACGAGGGCGTCCGGCGGTGTGACAGCGCGCCGACGGAGCAAGGGCGGTGGACAGCTCAGCTACTGGCCGTACCTCCTGCCAGGCGGGATCTTGTTCGTCGGGGTCATCTTCGTGCCGTTCGTCATGAACCTCTACTTCAGCATGACCAAGTGGGCCGGCATCGGTGACCCGAAGTGGATCGGCCTGAAGAACTGTTCGAGGCTCCTCCAGGACGACACCTTCTGGTTGTCCTTCCGCAACTCGATCGCGATGATCGTCGCGATGGTCGTGGTGCCGACGATCCTCGGGCTGCTCCTCGCCTCGGTGCTCTTCGACTACCTGGGGCGCCGGTTCCCCGGCCGGGTCGCGAGCACGCTGCGGGCCACCTACTACCTGCCGCAGATCCTGCCCGTGGCGGTTGCCGGCATCCTGTGGGGCTGGATCCTCAACCCTCAGACTGGCGCCCTGAACGTCATCCTGCGCCGGATCGGCCTCGACTCCCTCGCGCTGAACTGGCTGGGCGACACGAAGACGGCCCTGCCGACCGTCATGCTCGTCATGATCTGGGTCCAGATCGGCTATCCGGTGGTCATCTTCATGGCTGCGCTCCAGCGCGTCGACCCCGAGCTGTACGAGGCTGCCGAGCTGGACGGCGCCGGTTGGACGGCCCGGTTTCGGGCGATCACCCTTCCGCAGATCAAGCCTGAGACGTTCGTCGTGACGCTGACGTGCACGATCGCGGCACTCAAGGTCTTCGGTCCGATCTACGTGCTCACCAAGGGCGGGCCGGAGAACACGACGAACGTGCCGTCGTACTTCTCCTACCAGAACTTCTTCCCCAAGTCTCAGGTCGGCTACGGCGCGGCGATCGCGACCGTCCTGACTCTCATCGTCATCGTCATCGTCGTCGCCGCCGTGTTCATGCGGGTGCAAGCGGCGAGCGAGCGCAAGGAGGGCCGCTGAGATGGCTGCTGACGTCCTCGTCCTCGACCCTGCCGGCCCTGGTGCGGTCGCCCCGCGCAGGCCGCGCGACCGGTTCCACCGTGGCGCACTGCGCTGGGTCATCCTGGCGCTCGCGGTGCTCGTTGCGCTCGCCATGATGGTGCCGTTCGTGATCATGGTCCTCAACGCGTTCAAGTCGCCGGGCGAGTAATCCGCGAACGGTCCGCTGAGCCTGCCCAGCAAGCTCTACACCGACGGGCTCGTGAACTTCTGGCACCGCGTCAACTTCCCCGAGAATCTCGTCAACTCGATCGTCATCAGCGGCGCGGTCGCGCTGCTCGGGACTGTGGTGTCGCTGCTCAACGCCTATGCGCTCGGCATCGGCCGAGTCCGGGGCCGGCTGTGGATCGTCGCGATCTTCTTGTTCGCAAACATGCTGCCGCAGGAGGCGTTGATCTACCCGCTCTACTACCTCGCGAAGGCGACCGGGCTCTACAACAACCAGCTGTCGGTGATCATCATCTTCACGGTCATCCAGAGCGCGTTCGGCACCTACCTGCTGTCCTCGGTGTTCGGGACGTTCCCACCGTCGATCCTCGAGGCCGCGGCGCTCGACGGCGCGAGCCGGTGGCAGGTCCTGTGGCGCGTCGTCTACCAGATCAGCCGGCCGACGCTCTCGGTGCTCGTCATCTTCTTCTTCATCTGGACGTGGAACGAGCTCTTCATCCCGCTCGTCATGCTCATCGACAACCGGACCCAGACGATACCCGTCGCGCTCGCGTCGCTGCAGGGCGACCGGCTCATGGACGCACCGACGATCAATGCAGGATCGCTCATCAGCCTGCTGCCGGCCGTCATCTTCTTCCTCATCTTCCTCATCTTCCAGCGCACGCTCACTCGCGGGATCACGGCGGGTGCCGTGAAGTAGCAAGATCCGCACCCGCACCGGCGTCGTGAGTCGGTCAGGCCGAGCCCGCGAGGCGTCAGGCCGCTCAGACCAGTCGTGCAGTGCTCTCGCGTTCGGTCAGGACCGGGATCAGCAGGCGTGTCTCGGCGGGCTGCTCGCCCTCGACGCGAGCCATCGCCATCTCGACGGCGACTCGTCCAATCGCATGGGCAGGGATGTCCACAGAAGTCAGGGGGAGCGGTTGTCCGACGGCGACGTCTTCTGGGCACACGGCGACCATCGAGATGTCGTGAGGGACGCTGCGGCCGCGTTCGCGCAGCGTCGCGATGACCGCCGGCAGCGCGACCTCGTTGTGCACGACGAGGGCCGTCACGTCGGGCATGCGTTCGAGGACATGGTCGACGGCGGCGATCGCTCCTGTGTGCGACGACTCGCACGACACGGCGATCGTGTTCAGTCCGAGCTCCGTGGACTCCGTGGTGAAGCCGCGCAGCATGCGGTCCGCGGAGGACGTGTGGCGCGCGATGACCGCTCGGGGCGAACCGATGAGGGCGATCCGTCGGTGCCCGAGCCGCGCGAGGTGCCGCACCGCGATCCGGCCGGCGGCGTCGAAGTCGAGGTCGACGCAGGACAGGCCCGCGGAGTCGCGGGGCAGACCGATCAGCACCGCCGGCTGGCGGAGGCCGACGAGCACGGGGACGCGAGGGTCGTCGGCCTCGATGTCCATCATGATCAGTGCGTCGACCATCGAGCCGTCGGCGACGCGTTCGAGGCCGGTGGCGTCGTCCTGCGTGAGCAGCAGGACGTCGTGGTCGAAGGTCCGAGCGGCGGTCACGACGCCGGTCACGAACTGCATGATGACGCTGACGTTGACGTCGACCCGCAGAGGCGCCATGAGCCCGATCACGTTCGTGCGGCTCGAAGCGAGCGCACGTGCGCCGGCGTGCGGCCGGTAGGCCAG
Organism: Cellulomonas sp.; assembly: GCA_043745755.1. GTDB lineage: Bacteria > Actinomycetota > Actinomycetes > Actinomycetales > Cellulomonadaceae > Cellulomonas_A. Next base: position 5,250 of record JAYTSH010000332.1, read on the forward strand.
GTCACGGATGCTTCGCTCGACGCGCAGTCGCGTGGCCGCGGAGATAGGGCGCTTCCCGGAGAGCACGTACGAGACTGTCGATGCCGAGACTCCAGCGGCTCGCGCCACGTCGTCGATTGTTGCCACCGTGCGCCTGTCTGCTCGGGCGTGCGTCCGGCCGGATGGCCGTCGTCCGGTGCGCCTGAGCGCCTCCGCACCTACTTTAGCCCTGAGGATCGGGCTCGGGAGAGACCGATCGCGCCCGCGAAAGACCGATTCGACGCGCAAAATGTTCGCCGAATCAGACCGTGGGCCGTGGCTCATTGTTGGGCAGAAGATCCGTGCACGCGACACGATAGGAACCTTGAGAATGTCGAAACGCTTCGACGCTGAGACGAGCGGATATGCGGCCGACCTCGGGCTGTTGTGCGGCAGTCACGCCGGTAAGCATGGGGACCTGCTCCCAGGTATTGACACCACGGGCGCGGTCGACCTCGGACCCGAGGTCGCCGTCGCGCTGATCGAGAGGACGTCATGAAGTTCAACGATGGCTACTGGCAGGTGCTGCCTGGTGTCACGATCCTGCGACCGCAGGCCGTCGACGACGTGGTCGTGGAGCTGGAGTCCCTCACGGTGTACGCGGCGACCGGGCCGCTCGAGAAGCGTGGTGACACCCTGAACCGTCCGCTCGTCACGGTGTCGTTCCACTCGCCGATGGACGACGTCGTCGGGGTGACGATCGAGCACTTCCAGGGGGGTGTGAACCGTGGGCCCAGGTTCGAGCTCGCGACCCGTGCCGGTGACGTCAAGGTGGCCGGACCTGATCATTCGGGTGAGCCGGTCGCGACGTTCCGATCAGGTGCGTTGACGGCGCGCGTCGCGACCGAGGGCGAGTGGAACGTGCACTTCGTGGCGGGCGATCGCCCGCTCACGACGTCGAACTCCCGCAGCGTCGGCGTGATCACCGACGCCGAGGGACGGCACTTCGTGCGCGAGCAGCTGACGCTCGGTGTCGGCGAGCACGTCTACGGGCTGGGCGAGCGGTTCGGGGCGTTCGTCAAGAACGGCCAGACTGTCGACATCTGGAACGCGGACGGCGGCACGGCGTCGGACCAGGCCTACAAGAACGTCCCGTTCTACCTGACCGATGCCGGGTACGGCGTCTTCGTCGACCAGCCCGAGAAGGTCTCGTTCGAGGTCGGGACCGAGGTGGTGTCGCGCGCGCAGTTCAGCGTCGAGGGTCAGTCGCTGCGCTACTACGTCATCTACGGACCGACCCCGAAGGACATCCTGCGCAAGCTCACGGCGCTGACCGGGCGTCCAGCTCGGGTCCCGGAGTGGTCGTACGGCCTGTGGCTGTCGACGTCGTTCACGACGGACTACGACGAGACCACCGTCACGCGCTTCATCGACGGCATGGCCGAGCGCGACCTGCCGTTGTCGGTGTTCCACTTCGACTGCTTCTGGATGCGCCGTTTCCACTGGTGCGACTTCGTGTGGGACCCCGCGACGTTCCCGGACCCCGAGGGGATGCTTGCCCGGCTCAAGGCCAAGGGTCTGAAGATCTGCGTGTGGATCAACCCCTACATCGCCCAGCGCTCGGCGCTGTTCTCCCAGGGGCGTGAGCTGGGCTACCTCGTGAAGAACCCCGACGGGTCGGTCTGGCAGTGGAACCTCTGGCAGGCCGGCATGGGGCTCGTCGACTTCACCAACCCCGAGGCGACCGCCTGGTACCAGGGCAAGCTCAAAGGCCTGCTCGACATGGGGGTCGGCGCTTTCAAGACCGACTTCGGCGAGCGGATCCCCACTGACGTCGTCTGGCACGATGGCTCGGACCCGGCGGGGATGCACAACTACTACACGCACCTGTACAACAAGGCCGTCTTCGAGCTGCTCGAGGAGGAGAAGGGCGAGGGCGAGGCTGTGCTGTTCGCCCGCTCGGCCACCGCCGGTGGTCAGCAGTTCCCCGTGCACTGGGGCGGCGACTGCGAGTCGACGTTCGTGTCGATGGCGGAGTCGCTGCGCGGCGGGCTCTCGCTCGCGATGTCGGGCTTCAGCTACTGGAGCCACGACATCGGTGGCTTCGAGGGCACTCCCGACCCCGCGGTGTTCAAGCGGTGGCTCGCCTTCGGCCTCCTGTCGTCACACAGCCGTCTGCACGGCTCAGACTCCTACCGGGTGCCGTGGGCGTTCGACGAGGAAGCGGTCGAGGTCGCGCGCCTCTTCACGAAGCTCAAGCTGTCGCTCATGCCGTACCTCGCGCGCGTCGGCGGCGAGGCGCACGGCCCGGGTCGGACCCTCGCGGGTTCGTCCCGGGCCGTGTATCGTATCGATTCGATACTACGTGGGCCGCGGTGCCGAAACCGGCGCCCGCCACACGCTGCCCCACCACGAAGGACTGACCGATGACGAGTGCGCGCCCCTCCGGACGCCAGTTCCCCGCCGACTTCCTCTGGGGCTCAGCGACCGCGTCGTACCAGGTCGAGGGCGCGGTCGACGAGGACGGTCGCGGTCAGTCGATCTGGGACACGTTCTCCGCGACGCCGGGCAAGGTACTGGACGCAGACACCGGTGCGGTGGCGGCCGACCACTACCACCGCATGACTGAGGACGTTGCGCTCATGAAGCGGATCGGCCTGCACGCGTACCGGTTCTCGCTCGCCTGGCCGCGCATCCAGCCGACGGGCTCGGGCGGCTTCAACTCGAAGGGGCTCGACTTCTACTCGCGCCTCGTCGACGAGCTCGTCGACGGCGGTATCGACCCGGTCGTCACGCTCTACCACTGGGACCTGCCGCAGGCGCTCGAGGATGCAGGCGGCTGGCCGTCGCGCGACACCGCCTACCGGTTCGCGGACTACGCGGCGAAGGCTGCCGAGGTGCTCGGCGATCGCGTGAAGATCTGGACGACCCTCAACGAGCCGTGGTGCTCGGCGTACCTCGGCTACGCAGCCGGCGTGCACGCGCCCGGCCGCGCGAACCACGCGGAGTCCCTCGCCGCGGTGCACCACCTCAACCTGGCACACGGTCTCGCGGGGAGCGCCGTGCGCGACGTCGTCGGACCTGATGCCCAGATCTCGATCACGCTCAACCTGCACGTGACGCGCGCGGCGTCCGACTCGCCCGAGGACCTCGACGCGAAGCGCCGGATCGACGGGCTCGCCAACGGGGTCTTCCTTGGTCCGCTCCTCGACGGCGCCTACCCCGCGGACGTCATCAGGGACACCGCGTCGCTCACCGACTGGTCCTTCGTGCAGCCGGGCGACCTCGACCTCATCTCGATCCCGCTCGACGTCCTCGGGGTCAACTACTACGCGACCGGTCTCGTGCGGAAGTCGGGTGCCCCGCGTGTGCCCGGCGACGGCACACCCGGTCCCGACGGCCACAAGTCCTCGGCCCTGAGCGCATGGCCCGCGACCGACGACATCGAGTGGCTCCCGCTGCCCGGCCCGCACACCGCGATGGGCTGGAACATCGAGCCGGAGGGTCTCACCGAGCTCCTCGTCGACCTCCACACCACCTACCCGGGCCTGCCGCTCGTCGTCACCGAGAACGGCGCCGCATTCCACGACGAGGTGTCGCCGGACGGTCGCGTGCACGACCGCGACCGCGTGGCGTACCTGCACGACCACATCGATGCAGTCGGCGAGGCCATCGACCACGGCGCTGACGTGCGCGGCTACTTCGTGTGGTCGCTCATGGACAACTTCGAGTGGGCGTACGGCTACAGCCGCCGGTTCGGCATCGTGCGCGTCGACTACGACACGCTCGAGCGCACGCCCAAGGACTCGGCGCACTGGTACGCCGAGCTCATCCGCGCCCACGCGATCCCGACGATCGAGTCGTCAGCAACTCTCGGCTGAGCGTTCGTCTCGCCGCGTGGTCGGGGGAGGATGGACACCATGCCGAGCAGCCGGAGGTCGACGAAGCGCCCGTACGGTGCCGAGCCGCTGCCGCTCGACATCGATCGCGTGCGAGGCGGGCGCAGCAGCGAGAGCGGACCGGGCGGCGACTGGACGGTGCAGCGCGTCACAGGCTCGGACCGCGAGTACCGCTGTCCGGGGTGCGACCAGCTGATCGCACCCCGGACGCCGCACGTCGTCGCCTGGGCGGCCGACGGGCTGTTCGGCCCCGAGGCGGCGATCGCCGACCGGCGCCACTGGCACGTGGCGTGCTGGGCCGGCCGCGACCGCCGCCGACGCGCTCGGTAGGCTCGATGCCGATGAGCACCCCACGGACGCACCCCAACGCACGGCCGACCGGCGGCGCCGAGATCAGGTCGCTGACGGTGCTACCTGCCTATCGCGAGGACATCGAGCTACACAGCGCCGATGGCCTGACGCTGGTCGGTGAGCTTGCTCGGCCGCTCGCCGCCGACGGCGGCCCCGCCGAGCCCTCCGCGACGCTCGTGACTCTCCACCCGTTGCCCACGCACGGTGGCTTCATGGACTCCCACGTGCTGCGCAAGGCCTCGTGGCGCCTGCCTGCGCTGGCGGACCTGGCTGTGCTGCGTTTCAACACCCGCGGGACGTCGAGCCCACGGGGGACGAGCGAGGGCGCGTTCGACGCCGGTGATGCCGAGCGGTTCGACGTGCACGCTGCGATCGAGTTTGCCGAGTTGCACGACCTCCCGCGTCGCTGGCTCGTCGGCTGGTCGTTCGGGACCGAGCTCGCCCTCATGCACGGCCGCGACCCGCGCATCGAGGGTGCGATCTTGCTCTCGCCGCCGCTGAACCGCGCGACCGACACCGACCTGGACGCGTGGGACGCGTTCGGCAAGCCGCTGGTCGTCCTCGTCCCCGAGCTTGACGACTACCTGCGACCGGCGCAGGCTCGGGCCCGGTTCGCGCGGGTCCGTCACGCTGAGGTCATCGGGATCGAGGGGGCGAAGCACCTGTGGGTGGGGGAGCCCGCCGTGCGACGCGTGCTCGACGAGGTGGTGGGCCACATCCTGCCCGGTCACCCGCTGCCACTGCCCACCCACTGGACGGGAACAGAGACCATCCCCGCCGAGGAGCCCGCATGACATCGACGACCCCACTCAATGTCCTGCCGTACCGCACGGGGCCTGCCGACCTGCTCCCGGTCGTCCTGCTGCACGCCTTCCCGCTCGACGCACGGATGTGGGACGACGTGGCACTGCTCGTGCCCGGTCCGCGCACAGTCCTCGCCGTCGACCTCCCGGGTCTCGGCGGCTCAGCAGGACCGGGCACGACGGCCCCCTCGCTCGACGACGCGGCCGACGCGGTCGCGCAGACCCTGACGGCGGTCGGCGTGGAACGCGCGGTCGTCGTAGGGCTGTCGATGGGTGGGTACGTGGCGCTGGCGCTGCTCGACCGTCACCCAGATCGCGTCGCAGGTCTCGGCCTGCTCGACACGCGATCGACCGCGGACGATGACGCAGCGCGCGCGAACAGGCTGCGGGTCGCGGCCGAGCTCGAGTCGTCGGGGACAGTGGATGCCGTGCGCCCGATGGCGACGGCGCTGCTCGGTGAGACGAGCCGGACTCTGCGCCCCGAGCTCGCTGACCGGGTCGGTGCCCTGATCGCGCAGCAGACGGCGGCCGGTGTCGCGTTGTCTCAGCGCGCGATGGCCGCTCGCCCCGACCGCACCGCGGTGCTGCGGCGGTTCGTCGGGCCCGCGCTCGTCCTGGTGGGCGACGAGGATGTCGCGGCGCCGGTCGCCGCGGCTGAGCACATGGTGGCCGCCCTTGCAGCACCGCGTCTCGTCGTCGTCCCGCATGCCGGTCACCTGACCGCGATCGAGGACCCGGCTGCCGTAGCGGAAGCGATCGGCGAGCTTGCAGCTCGGGCGGACATCGACGGCCGCCGCGTCCGCGGCTGAAACCCTGCCGTTCCTGCATGCCCCGGGCCACCCGGCCGGCCTCGTGCGGTGACCGTCGGCCTCGGAGCTCGGTCTAGGGGTTGAGCACCCGGGCGAGCGCATCCTTGAGGTCGAGCGACTCGCCGTCCTTGCCCCCGGCCCCGACCACGAGCGGGGGATCGCGTGGCACGACCGACGTCCCGCGCAGCTGGGCCCGCAGGCTCGTGGGGACACCGAGGACGTAGTAGTTCCCGTCGGTGCCGATCGCGACGTTCTTGTCGCGTCGGAGGTACCACCCGAGCAATGGGGTTCGGTAGCGATGACGGCCGTCGTAGCTGCGTGCGTGCAGCGGGACGGGCGCCACCTGCCGTGCTCTGACGTCCACCAGGAAGTCGGCGATGAGTGCGCGTGCCCGCGCGACCTCGGCCGCCCGGCGACGCTCGAGAGCGTCGGCGTGCACGGCGCTCGCCTCGCGGCGCTGCTCGCGCCAGGTGGTGCTGTCGCCGGAGGCGGTCACATGCCCGACCTGATCGTCAGGGTTCCCGCGCCGTCAGCGACTGGTGACCGGTGCATCGTCGCCCTGCGGCACAGCGTCGCTGTGCCGCACAGCGACGCCGTGCGGCCCAGCGTCGGGCGCGCTGTCTTCGGCGCCGGTCGCCGCGTGCTCGTCGCGACCGGGCCCGGATACGTCGGTGTCCTTGCGCCCGGTCGACTCCTGGCGGGGCGAGGCATCGGCCGGCGCGTCAACGCTGACCTGCGCCGCCGAGACGGGAGCCGGCCGGCCCTTTCCTGCCGGGCGGGCAGCTGGTCGCGAGGCAGGCTGGCCGGTCGGCGTCCATTCCGCGGTGCCGACGGTCCCGCCGGCAGTGGCGCGGGCGGGCACGACGGGCTGCGCGCCGGTCTGCTTCTCGGCGAAATGTGCCTCGGCCTTGTGCGCGCGCTCGAGCGCCTGCTTGCTCGGCATCGGGTCGTTGCCCAGCAGGTTGCGCAGCTCGTCGAGGTAGGACGTGATGGACTCGCGCTGACGGTTGAGGTCCTCGACCTGCCGCTGCGCGCTCGTGCGCTCTCGCTCCGACTCGGTCATCGCCTCCGACAAGGAGTTCTCGGCGTGCTCGCGCGCCTCAGCGACGACGCGGTCGGCGTTGCGCCGCGCGTTGGAGAGCAGCTCCTTCGCGTGCGTCTCGGCGTCGATCCGCACCTTCTCGGCCTGTTCGAGGGCCTTGGCGACCCGCTGCTCGGCCTCCGTCGCGTGCGCCTCGGCGTCGCGGACGAGCCGTTCGGTCTCGGCCCGAGCCGTCGCGTGCCGATCGGCATCGGACCGCTCCGCCTCCTCGTGACGGGCCGCGATGCTGAGCTCCGCGTCGGCGAGCGTCTGCTCGGTCTGCCGCACCAGCGCGTCTGCCTTCGCCTTGGCAGTGGCGGACAGCTCCGCGGCTGTCCGCTGAGCCTCGGTGACAAGTCGCTCGACCTCCACGCGCGTGCTCTCGCGCAGCTCTGCGGCCTCACGCTGCGTCTGCTCGGTGAGCTCCGTGGTCTCGCGCTGGGTCGTGTCTCGCAGCTCCGTCGTCACCCGGGCAGCCGCATCACGCTGGTGGCCGGTCTCGTGCGCTGCACGCTCGCGCAGCTCGGTCGTCTCGCGTTCGGCATGTGACGTCAGCTCGGCGGCGTAGGTCTCTGCCTCGAGCCGGAGCGCGGCCACGGTCTGCTCGGTCTCGGTCCGTAGCGCCGCGATCTCGTCGCCCGTCGCAGCGCGCATCTCGCCCGTCTCGCGCTCGGCACTCGCACGGACGAACCCGGAGTACTGCTCGGCCTCGGCACGCAGCGCCGTGACCTCGGCCGCAACCCGCTGCTGCAGCGCCGCCGCCTCGCGCTCGGCCCGAGTCCTGACGTTGTCGGCGAACTCCTGGGCGCCCGTGCGCTGGGACGTGAGCTCAGCGGCAAGCGCCTGCCGGGCCTCCGCAACCTCGGTCGCGGCGACCGAACGCTGCATCGCTGCGAACCTCTCGGTGTCGCCGCGTGCGGCTGCGAGCTCGGCCTCGACGCGCTGGCGCAGCGCCGTGGTGTCGGCGTCAGCGCTCTGCCGGAGGTCCTGCGCATAGCGCTCGACCTCCTCGCGCTGGGCGCTGGTCTCGGTCTCGGTCGTCCCGCGCAGCTCGCTCGCGGCCCGCTCGGTCGAGATCCTCAGCTCGGTCGCCTCACGCTCGACCGTCGCCCGCAGGGTGCCGAGCTCGCGCTCGAGAGAGCTGCGGCGCTCGCTCTCCTCGGTCGTGATGGCGCTCTGGATCCGCGCGGCCTCACGTTCCGCGGACCCGACGAGCTCCTCGGCACGACGCTGCGCAGCGGCAAGCGTGCTCTCGGCTTCCGTCGTCGACGTGCTCCGGAGCTCCTCGGCCTCACGGCGTGCCGTGGCAAGCAGCTCCGCGACCTCGTTCTCGGCGCGGGCCCGCAGCTGACCGGACGCGAGCTTGGCCCGCGCCAAGGAGTCGGACGCCTGGGCGTTCGCCTGCTGGACGACGTCGGACGACTGCTCCTCCGCCGACCGCAGCAGCTGCTCGATCCTCGAGCCGAGGCCCGAGTACGTGGGGCGCTCGGCCTCACGGAGCTGGCGGTGCGCCTCGGAGAGCTCGCCCG
>JAYTSH010000333.1:0-1751 GCA_043745755.1 Cellulomonas sp.
CCACATCAGAAGCCCCGCCCGGAGGAGCTCGGCGCGGGGCTTCGTCGTGCGGGCGGGGCTTCGTCGTTCCGTCGTCCCCCAGCTCGGTCGGCGCGGTAAGCCCCGGTCCCGTCACGTCGACGGGACCGGGGCCCAACGGAGCGCTCAGTCCTTGAACACGTCCTTGACGTCCTCGCCGATCTTCTTCGCGCCGGCCTTGGCCTGGTCGTGCTGCCCCTCGGTCTCGAGCCGCTCGTTGCCCGTCACCTTGCCGGCTGCCTCCTTGGCGGTGCCCTTGGCGTGCTCCGCGGCGTTGGCGATCTTGTCGTCGAGTCCCATGGTGCTTCCTCCTCGTGGTCGGATCAGGTCATTCGACGCCAACCCGACATCCGTCATCACGCGCGCCGGGGAGCGGCCGGGAAATCCCACGAGATGAGCAAGATCGTCCCGTTGTGGCATGTCATCCGCGGTCCCGCGCACGGCACACCTAGGCTGGCAGGAGCGACACCGCGCGCTCCGCGCGCGCCATCGGATCCGACGGAGGACCACCCGTGAACCAGACGCCTGATGCCGAGCGCCCGCGCGGCTCACGCTTCTTCGATCGATTCACCGAGCCGTTCACGGACATCGCGCGCGACAAGATCACGCAGGTCGAGGACAAGGTCCGCTCGTCCATCAAGTCCGAGGTCGACGCGGTGGGCCGGTCGGTCAAGGCCCGTGCTGTCGAGATCCGTCCGAGCGCGCTGGCGTTCGGCGCCGCGGCGCTCCTGACGTTCTTCGGGATCGCGCTGCTCCTCACTGCGGCCGTCGTCGGCCTGGCCCATGCCGTCAGCCTGTGGCTCGCCGCGCTGATCATCGGGTTCGTGCTGGTCCTCGGCGGTGCGGCGTTCGCGGCGCTGGGACGGAGCCGTCTCCCGGCGCCCGTCCACGGCACGCCGCCGGCACCCCACCCGGCACCCGACGCCGACGAGCTCGTCCACCCCTGGGCGGACTGACCCCTGGGCCGACCGAGCTCGCTGGGCCGGCTGGACCTGCTGGGCCGACTGGACTTCATGGGTCGACTGACCTCGCAGGTCGACGGCTTGTCCGACAGACTGTGGACGCACGGCACGCACAGCATCGTCCGGACGAGAGGGTGAGGGCACATGGTCACCGGGACGCACAGCCCGTCAACGAACGACCACCAGTCCATCGGTGAGCTCATCGGCCGACTGAGCGAGCAGGGCGCGCGGCTCGTCCACGCCGAGATCGAGCTCGCCAAGGCGGAGATGGCGGCGCGCGCTCAGGCGGCGGGCATCGGGGCCGGCCTGTTCGCCGGCGCGGCTCTGTTCGGGTTCTTCGCCGTCGCCACCCTCATCGCCACAGCGATCATGGGACTCGCGAACGCGGTCGCGCCATGGCTCGCGGGTCTCATCGTGTCGCTCGTGCTCCTGGCCCTGACCGCCGCCCTGGCGCTCGTCGGGCGCAACAAGCTGAAGGCAGGAGCGACGAAGCCGGACCGCACCGTCGCGAACGTCAAGAAGGACGTCGACGCGATCAAGGAGGGTTTGAGCTGATGGCCACCGAACCGAAGATCGCCGCGCTCGAGGCCGAGCTCGCCGCCACCCGCGCGCAGCTCGCTGAGACCGTCGAGGAGCTGTCCACCCGGCTCGACCCGCGCTACCAGGCCGGTCAGGCCGCGGAGAAGGGCCGGCGCCTCGTGCGGGACGCGATCGGGACCGACCCGGGCGCCGACCCCGCGGCGCGGACGCGGGCGCGCGTGGTGCTCGGCG
>JAYTSH010000334.1:0-1686 GCA_043745755.1 Cellulomonas sp.
GAGCGGCGACCCGTCGGGCGCGGTCTTGGTGAGGCGGACGACGCGACCCAGACCCGCGTCGTACGGGGTCGTCCTGCGGTCGAGCTCGTTGCCGTACAGCGGCATGCCGGCCTCGAGACGCAGGCTGTCGCGCGCGGAGAGGCCCGCCGGCACGAGCCCGAGCGGCGTGCCGACCGCCAGGAGGTCCCGCCAGAGCTGCACGGCGTGCTCGGCCGGCACGAACATCTCGAAGCCGTCCTCGCCGGTGTACCCCGTGCGCGCGACCAGGGCGGCGATCCCGGAGACGGTGGCGTGCGTCGCCGTGTAGTACGCGAGGCTGGTGACGGCCACGCGGTCGGAGGCGTCGGTGACCGACGCGACGATCTGCTCGGCGCACGGACCCTGCACGGCGATGAGCGCGGTCGTCAGCGAGGCGTCGACCATCGTCGCGTCGAACCCCTCGAGTCGCTCGGCCAGGGCGTCGTGCACCACGTCGACGTTGGACGCGTTCGCCACGACGACGAACGACTCGGGCGCCAGGCGGTAGACGACGAGGTCGTCGAGGACGCCGCCGTCCTGCGCCACGATCATCGTGTAGCGCGCGCGGCCCACGTCGAGGGCGGTGAGGTCGCCGACGAGCGCGTGGTCGAGGGCCGCGGCGGCCTGCGGGCCGGTGATCTCGAGCTCGCCCATGTGGGACAGGTCGAACAGCCCCGCAGCCGTCCGGACCGCGACGTGCTCGGCCAGGTCACCCGCGTACCGCAGCGGCATCTGCCAGCCGGCGAACGACGTCAGCGTGGCGCCCAGTGCGACGTGCTCGGCGTGCAGCGGGGACAGGATGTCGCTCACGGGAAGGCTCCGATCGGTCGGTGCGGTGGGGGTGGTCACGTGGACGACTCGACGGGCGGGCACGAGCACACGAGGTGCCGGTCGCCGTACGCGCCGTCGATGCGGCGCACGGGCGGCCAGTACTTGTCGGCACGCAGGCTCGCGAGCGGGAAGGCCGCGAGCTCGCGGCCGTAGGGCTTGTCCCACGCGTCGGCAGCGACCGAGGCGGCCGTGTGGGGTGCGCCGCGCAGCGGGGACTCCTCGACCGGCCAGCGGCCCGCGGCGACCGCGTCGATCTCGCCCCGGATCGCGACGAGCGCATCGACGAACCGGTCGAGCTCAGCGAGGTCCTCGCTCTCGGTCGGCTCGATCATGAGCGTCCCGGGCACGGGGAACGACAGCGTCGGGGCGTGGAAGCCGTAGTCCATGAGCCGCTTCGCGACGTCCTCGGCAGTCACGCCCGTCGTGGCGGTGATCGGCCGCAGGTCGACGATGCACTCATGGGCGACGAGCCCGTGGGGCCCTGTGTAGAGGACCGGGTAGGACGCGTCGAGGCGCGCCGCGAGGTAGTTCGCGGCCAGCACCGCGGACTCGGTCGCGCGGCGCAGGCCCTCGCCGCCCAGGAGGGCGACGTACGCCCAGGAGATCGAGAGGATCCCCGCCGAGCCGAACTGCGCCGCCGTCACCGGCGCTGCCACGTCGCCGGCCGCGGCGCCTGCCACGCTGCCGGCTGCGGCGAGCGGGTCGCCGGGAAGGTAGGGGACGAGGTGCGCACCGACCCCGATCGGGCCGACCCCCGGCCCGCCGCCGCCGTGCGGGATGCAGAACGTCTTGTGCAGGTTGAGATGCGAGACGTCGCCGCCGAACTCGCCCGGCCGG
>JAYTSH010000335.1:0-10692 GCA_043745755.1 Cellulomonas sp.
GCGGTAGTCGCCGGCGTTCCGTGCCCGCCGCACGCGGTGGTAGGCGGACAGGTCGCGACCCAGTGGCGGTTCGAGCTGGGCGTGCACGGCGTCGTAGACGGCGATGTGGCCGCCGGCCCGGGTGGGTCGCAGGCCTTGGGCGAGCAGGATCGCGGTGAGCGCCTTGCGGTTGGCGCCGTGCAGGGCGTCGTAGGCAAGGACGGTGTCGGTCTCGGCCAGCGCCAGCGCGGACCCCAGGTGGGTCTCGGCGACGTCGACGAGTGCCTGCGCCGCGGAGAGGTTCGGCGGTACCCGTTCGAGCATGCCGGTCTTGATCAGGTTCTCGATGGTGGTTCGTCCCTGTTCCCAGGCCATGACACGGCCGCCCCGTTCCGGCTAGCCAGTTCGAGTCGGACCAGCGGACGGTCGCGCAGCGCGGTCAGGAAGGTCTCGTCTCCCGACGCCCAGCGCTCGGGCGAGACGAAGGTGACGTTCACCTCGCGGCCCAGGGTCGAGTCGATCCCGTCGAGGGCGTCGTAGACGGCGTCCCGGTCGGGCGTGCCGACCACCAGGACGTCGACATCGCCGGGCGCCGGGCCCACCTCGCCGTGCCATCGCGCCGCCCATGACCCGTAGACGTACGCCTCGGCGATTCCCTCGAGGCCCGACAGGGCGCGCTCGAGGAACGGGACCGGTCCGTAGGTGACGACCAGCAGCTGACGAAGCGGGACGGTGGCGGGGTTGTCATCGGCGGGGCGCACGACGACGGACCGCCCGACGCGCGTGCCCGTGAGCAGGTCGGCGTCCATCAGGCGGCGGACCTCCCGGTAGACGGTGGGGTCAGGGGCGTCCAGCAGTCGGGCGAGGTCAGTGATCGTGCGCGGTTCGTCGTCGGTGAGCACGCGCAGAAGGAGCCGAGCCTGCAGGCTCGACCGGAAGATCGGGATCAGCGCTGGTGCTGATGTTCTCATATGGCGCATGATATCTCTCGTCAAATGAGAGCGCCATCGTGACGGCGCGTGGTCTTCACCTCCGTCCAGGGAACCCGTGAGTTGCAGACTTCGAGCGGTGCGAACTGCAGAATCCGAAGTCCGCCTTGGCCGCCGACGGTTGCTTCAGCCCGCCGGCCCCCCTTGCGCCGCGATGTTGCTCGCAGTCCTGCCTACCTGCCTGTAGAGGCCTGCGCACGTGGACCAACGATCTTCTCCCCTCCGCCCGCACACCTGGAGGTGAGGCGGGCTACCGGTCCGCCGCTCGGGTCGTCGGCGAGGGAGGTGGCACGGTTGATGTCGATGCACAAGCTCACGGTCGGGGACGGGTACGCCTACCTGACCCGTCACGTCGCCGCGGGCGACGCCGGCCTGGACGCAGGCGCATCGCTCACCGCCTACGACGAGCAGACCGGCAACCCGCAGGGTCGACCGTGTGCTCGGCACATAGCGTCGACGTCGACGTCGACGAGGATGTCGTGAAGCGGATGCGGGTTGGTGCGTCAGTACTCTCGGAAGAACGGTGGGCACGCGAGATCAGGAGTGCTCGGCTCAGGTGGATCGTCTGAGGGCGGAGGGGTCGGGTGCCAGCGAGCGAGAGCGTCTGGCTTCCCGTCCCGGTCGACCTGAGCGAGCAGGGTGACGACGAGCCGATGGGCACGAAGGACAAGTTCTGGATCGAGCGGGAATCCGGGCGCTGGCTCATCAAGCTGTGTCGGGTCGTCGATGGGCGCACCCTCGGCGAAGACTGGGCCGAGTGGCTGGTTCATCGAATCGGGACCCTCCTCGGGGTCCCGACGGCCGTGACGGAGCCGGCACTCGTGCAGATGGGTTCCGGTGCGCGACGCGGGATCGCCTCCCGCGACATCCGAGCAGAGCCGGGTCTACGGCTTGTGCACGGGAATGAGCTTCTCGCCGAGGCGGACCCGGAGTACGAGCCTGGCGCTCGGCGAGAGAACCCCCGTTACACGGTGGCTGCTGTGCGGCACGCGCTCTCCGAGGTCGCAGCGCCGGCCGGACTACCAGAGGCGGTCGGCGACGCGTTCGACGCCTGGGCCGGGTATCTCGCCCTTGACGCATTGGTCGCTGGCCGTGATCGGCACCACGAGAACTGGGCCGTGGTGCGTACGGTCCAGACGGCGCGACTGGTCCCGTCGTTCGACCATGGGAACGCTCTGGGCTTCCAGGAGACGGAGGACGCCGTCGTGCGAATGAATGGGGACCCGACGGCGTTGGAGCGATGGGCGCGGCGCGGCCGGAGTCACCACTTCGCCGGTCGACCCGAGCTCGTCGCACTCGCCGATGAGGCTCTCGCCCTGGCTTCTCGGGACGCTCGGGACTACTGGCGGGGGCGCATCGCCTCGCTCGTGCTCTCGGATGCCGAGGCGCTGGTCACCTCTGTCCCAGGAGAGCTCATGTCAGAGGCGCGGGGTAGGTTCATGGTCGCGCTGCTCGACATCAATCGGAGGAGGTTGACCCATGGGGACCCGTGAGTTGGCGATTGAAGAGTCGCAGCGGATGACTGCTGTCCGTCGACTGCTGGTCGTGTGGCAGAACCCGGCAACGCGTCGATTCGTCCGTGTCGGCGAGCTGGATGAGCTGGCAGATGGCCGCATGGCGTTCTCGTACCTCGAGAGCGCGGCCGACGACCCCGACTTCTTCCCCCTGGACGAGTTCCCGGACCTGTCGAGGTCCTATGTGGCCGACGGTCTCCCGGGCTTCTTCGCGAACCGTGTCATGTCGACTCATCGAGACTCCTACGGGTCCTATCGAGACTGGTTGGGTCTTGGCGATGAAGGTGCCGACACCCCCACCGAGGTCCTCGCGCGAACTGGAGGCCCACGGGCGACCGACACCTTCCACGTCGTGGATCTCCCGGGTGTGACCGCAGGTCGGTTCGAGAGCCACTTCTTCGTGTCCGGGATCAGGTACGTTCAGGACGCGGCGAGGCGGCTCGAGGCGCTGGAGATCGGTGCAGAGCTAGGACTGCGTCCTGAACCGGAGAACCCGGTCAACCCTGATGCGGTGCTCGTCGACGTTCGCAAGGGCGTTGAAGTCGGCTGGGTGCCCGACTGGCTCGTCGCGGAACTTCGTGCTCTTCGCGAGGAGGGACAAGCGCTGCGTTGCTTCGTCGAGCGGGTAAACCCCGATGCGCCCGCTCACCTTCGGCTTCTGGTTCGACTCGAGTCGAAACGGTCGGCGGAATCGGGTCGCTGACGCGCTCTTGGGTCATCGCTTCGGGCATGGTCGCTCTGCGTCAGCACCGAGGCTGACTGCTACCACGCTCCACTGGCCGACCCCTCCTTCGTCACGCGGAGGATGGGGGATTCGAACCCCCGAGGGCTTGCACCCAACACGCTTTCCAAGTTCCCCCGAGCGGTCGGAGGTGGGTGCAGGCGGACGTATATGTGCAGGTCAGCGGGCTGTGCGGAAATGGGCGGATAGGCGCGAGCGGTTGGGTTCGGCGGCGAACTGCTACCAGAACTGCTACCGCGCAGATGTTCGTACAGAGCTGACAGGGATGCCAGCCCGGAGCATCATCGAGACCTCGGCTGACGACGGGGGGAGCCAGATGCTGCGCAAGGTGCGCGTCGACGGTCCGGCAGAGCGTTTGGACGACCTCGTGGGCGCCGCCCGTCGCGCCATGCTTGAGCTCGACGACTATGCGATCGATACGACGGCAGAATATGGCTGGCCTGGACGCGGCAATGGTCGTGCATACGTCCTCGTCGTCGCGGACGACGATGAGGTGTCGGTCGACGACGTTGTGAGCGCGCTTCGTACGGCTCACGAACACGGGACCGGCGAGCCGTCGGACTGGATCATGTCAGGCGGCTCGTTCGTGTATCTGCCGGACGGGCTCGAGCCCGAGTGGTACGACGCGGTGGTTCCGCTCGCCGAGGCGCTCCACTCCGCCGAACGCGACGCGGTCACGGACCGCATTGCGGTGCTGCGAGTCGAGCTTGTCGGCAGAATCGAACAGGCCATGCCGCTGGCCGGGCAGCGCTTCGCAGCGTTCTCTGCGTTCCTCGAGGGGCCGATCCGCCGGGGGCAGAAGGGTCGTTGAGGAGTTCGCACTCGGGACAGCCAGCTACGCCACCGCTGCGCCGAACGCCTGGTAGAGGTCACCCGGGAGCGGGGAGTGGAGCTCCCACGTGATCGCCATCGGACGCTCGCCGACATGCCCCCGGTAGGTCGCAGGGCCCAAGAACCAGAAGGCCCGGTCATCCGACCGCAGGCGAGCGAAGAGCAGGATCGATCGGCCGTCGCGCTCGTGGTTTTGGTAGCGCAGTCCCGTAGTGCCGTCGGCAGGGGTGTTTGACTGGCTCTCCCAGTGGATGAGGGACCGGCTGATCGCGTAGTCCCGATACCGAGTCGTGGGAGAGAACCCCCCGGCGCTCTTGTCCAGAGTGAAGGCGAGGAGGTCAGCGTCGGCTGTCTTGGCGTCGAGGACGCCGCTCTGCCAGGCAAATGCCATCGCGCCATCGACGAGACCCAGGGCAGTGAGGATCTCGATCCGGGAGTATCGAGCGTGGATCTGAAGCGGCGAGTCTGGGTGCGAGGACAGCGGCCCGTGAACGTGATCGATCCTGGACTCGAGCAGGGCTGAAAGTTCGGAGATCTCAGCGAGGACCTGCGGATGCGCCCATACGAGATCGACGGCCTGCTGCAGCGAGGTGCCCTTGGAGACTGCTTGGTCCGTCAGCCCTGCGACCAGCATGTGGAGCAGTCGCCGATCATGCTCTGGCAGCGAGGCGACCTGCAGAGGCTCAGCGTGAGATGCGATGCGCTGGTAGGTAGCGGTCCGGGTGCGGTCGTCGACGTGGAGCATGCGACCGATCGCACGGCGCAAGATTCGCTCCTTCGGGCCCTCGGGCAGGCACGGAACGTTGGCAGCGGTACGAAGATCGGACCACGACCGGTTGCCCTCGTAGACATCCTCCAAGTCGAGCCCAGATTCCTCCAAGAACTCGCCCAGGCCCACATCGCCACGATCCCTGCGCAGCGACCGCAATTCCTCGACCTTCGCGGGCCACCGCGATGGGAGAGCTTCGCGCACGCTGCGGAGGACGATCTCAGACGACTTGCGGTCGAGCTGCATGTGGCATCCGGCGGGCAAGAACGGGAACTCGTCCGAGATGGCGCGCTCGACGTCGCGCCGAGAGCCACCGAGTAGGGCGCGATAGCGACGGTCGAACCGGAACTCCTTGCGGTGCGTGCCAACGAAGTCAAGAACCGTGCAGGCACCTTTGGTCGCTGTCTTGCGGAGTCCGCGACCGAGCTGCTGCAGGAACAGCGTCGGGCTCTCGGTTGGCCGAAGCATGAGGATCGTGTCGACGTCGGGCACGTCGATGCCCTCGTTGAGAAGGTCAACCGAGAAAACCATGCGGGTCCGCCCGGCTGCAAGGTCGGACAGCGCTGCCTCGCGTTCGTGCCATGGGCTCTCGCCCGAGATCGCGACGGCGGAGATGCCGTGCCGGTTGAAGTGCTCGGCCATGAACTGGGCGTGCTTGATGCTGACGCAAAACCCGAGGCCTCGCATCGACTTCGTGTCCGAGTGCTCGGCGACCTGCTTGACGACGATCCTCGCCCACGCGTCGGAGCTGGTGTAGAGATTCGTTAGCGTGTCGATGTCGTAGCCCTGGCCGCGTCGCCAGGGAACCGCGCGGAGGTCGAGCCCGTCGTGTACGCCGTAGTACACGAACGGGGCGAGGTGTTGTTGGTCGATCGCATCCCAGAGCCGAAGTTCGGCTGCGATGCGGTCGTCGAACCATTGCAGGATCGGAAGGCCATCGCTGCGCTCCGGCGTCGCCGTCAGGCCAAGAAGCTCCTTGGGCCGGAGGCCGTTGAGGACCCGCTCGTACGAGGAGGCCGCGGCGTGGTGAAACTCGTCGACGATCACGACGTCGAAGTGATCGGGTTCCAGAGAAGCGAGGCCGTTGGCGTTCAGACTCTGGATCGAGGCGAAGACGTGCTCGAAGTCACGAGGCCTAGCCTGGCCCACCCACTTCTCACCGAACTGGGTCTCACGGAGCGTGTGGCGGAACGTAGCCAGGCTCTGGTCCAAGATCTCTTCGCGGTGCGCGATGAAGAGCAGTCGGGACCTGTCGAGTTGGCCGCGAAGTGCCGCGTAGTCGAGTGCTGCCATGACTGTCTTGCCCGTCCCCGTTGCGGCCACGAGCAGGTTGCGGTGGTGGCCCCGTAGGCGTGAGACCTCGATGAGTTCGAGAAGGCGCGACTGGTAGGGGTGGGGCCGGACCTCAAGGGGGCTCAGCATGATCCTCGGCCCAGTGTCCATTCGTCCGGCACGCTGGTGCTCAGCTTCGAATTGCTCTGGGTCGTACCGCACGAAGTCGCCACTCGACCAGTAGCTCTCGAAGACCGCCCCGAACTTGGCGATGACGTCAGGGTTACGGGCGGCAGAGAGCCTGACGTTCCACTCCAAACCCGTGACCGTGGCGGAGCGGGTCAGGTTCGACGAGCCGACGTAGGCCGTCGAGAAGGGACTCCGATGGAATACCCAGGCCTTGGCGTGCAGGCGCGTCGACCCGAGGTCGTAGGAGACCCGGACATCGGCTCCAAGCGCGGCGAGTTGATCGAGCGCTTCCCGCTCCGTGGAGTCGGTGTAGGTCGTCGTCAGGACTCGCAGGGTCCGGCCGCTGGAGCAGTGCCGGCGGAGCGCCTCGAGCAACGGTGCGATACCGCTTCGTCTGATGAACGCCATGACCAGGTCGATGGACGACGCCGAGGCGATCTCGGAACGCAGCTGGCTCCAGAGTGTCGGCTCGCCCGGGGCGTTGGTCAGCAACGTCGTGTCCAACAGTGGGATCACCGGAGCCTCAAGCTCTTCAGGCTCACCATCGGGGCGGCGGCGGAGGATCGCATGAAACACAGATGCCGGCTCGATGAGCTGCGCGGTCTCGTCGCCGTCAGCGACTTCGCCGAGCCGATCGAGGAGAGCTCGCGCCACCCGCAGGGCGACGTCGACCCGGTCCTCATCGTTGACGTCCAGCAAGGCACGCTCGACCTGCTTGCTGACATGCCAAGCGATCCGGTCTGCGGCTTCGGCGCTAGTCAGGTGACGATCGCGTGAAATGAGCGAGCTTGAAAGATGGTCGAGCTTGGACCGCAGTCCGCTCGTCATGAGCGACTCGTAGAGTCCAGGCTCAAGCTCCGTCACGATCGGGACAGTACACGCGGCTGAAGGCGCGACGACCGGCCACGCGACAGGATCGGAGACTCTTCTTGCACGTCGTGCCGATGACGGCCGTGGCGCCTCGTCATTGCCCCCGCGCTGCGGTAGTTCGAGCGATGACGGGCGGCGCTACGGCGTCGTCCAGAGTCTGTCGATCGGCAGGACGTGCAGGCGGTCCTCGAAGGTGTACCCGCTCTCGCCGGTGTAGAGGACGACGCCGGCGACGAACGCCTCACCGAGCGAGTCGCGCAGCTTGCGTAGTCCGCGGAAGTCATCGCCCGGCACGCGACCGGCGGCCTTCACCTCGAACGCGACAACTGCGCCGTCGTCGCGCTCGACGATCAGGTCGACCTCGACGCCGTCGTAGGTGCGCCAGTGACCCAGCCCAGCGATCCCGTCCATCCAGGACGCCTCCTTGAGGAGCTCGCCGACGACGAACGTCTCCAGCAGATGGCCGAGCTCTGTCAATGAGGTCGCGTCGCGGTGGGCGAGCTTGTCGGGTGCGAGCCGCAGGAGCCGCGCAGCGACCCCTGAGTCGAGGACGTGGATCTTCGGAGCGGTGGACGAGCGGGTCGTGAGGGTCTTGCCCCAGGCGGGGAGCTGGTAGATCAGGAAGACGCTCTCCAGGAGTCGCACGTAGTCCCGTGCGGTGTGGGCATCCATCTGCGTGTCTCTCGCAGCCGCTGTCACATTGAGAACCTGCGCCGTCTGCCCGGCGAGGCGCTGGAGCAGGGCTGGCAGTGCGCGGGCCTGGCGGACCTTGCTCAGCTCGCGGACGTCGCGTTCGAGCGTCAGGCGAATGTAGTCATCGAACCAGCGGTTGCGGGCTGGCTCCGTCGCACGCGCAAGCGCGAGGGGGAACCCGCCGCGGGTGACCCTCGCGATGTACTCCTCGCGAGTGGTCGCAGACGGGCCCCCGGCGTCCACCTCGTTCGGGTCCCCGAACAGTCGGCTGAGAAGCTCGGGCCGCGTTCCTTCAAGCTCGCTCTGTGCGAGTGGGTAGATCGCCATCCGGTGCAGGCGCCCGGTGAGGGCTTGGGCGGCCAAGGGCAGTGATTCGTGGCGGGCAGATCCGGTCAGGAGGAACTGACCGGGTCGGCTCGACCGGTTGAGCTCCGCTTTGATCGCGTCGAGGACGGCCGGGGCGTGCTGGTACTCGTCGATGCAGGTGAGTCCAGGGTTGCCGATCATCGTGGCGGGGTCGGTGAGCACGGCGTCGCGGGTGGCGAGGTCATCGAGGTCGAGGACCGCGCCGCCGAGTCGATCGGCGAGTGTCCGGAGTGCTGTCGACTTTCCGACCGTGCGTGGTCCCTCGAGCAGGACGACTGGTTCGTCGTTCATCCGGTCGAGAACGACGTCGAGGATGCGTCGCTCGACCAGGTGTTCGGGCTCGTCCATGGGGGTGATCCTACCGCGAGTCCCCAATTTCGAGGGTCTTGAGTCCCTGATCTCGAAGGCCGTGAGTCCCTGATCTCGAGGTCACCGAATCCCCGATCTCGACGTAGTTGGGGCGACGTCCTTCTCGTTTGGCGAGAGGCGTCTCTCACCACATGAGAATCCCGCGAGCGGTGCTGGATCCCCAAGCACCATGCGCTGGCGGGGTCGGGTGAGGTCCGGCAGGGCAGGCGCGACTCCACTGAACCCGGGGCGTGACAGGCGCCGAACCGCTTGACCACCGTCCCGCCACCGGTCCCCGATGGACCAGTGCTGGGCCGCTGACGCACGTCACCCAACACGACCGAGAAGGAGAACGTCATGACCGACATCGAGATCATCCAGACCCCCCGCGTCATGCTCAGCGTCGCCGACGCCGCCGGGTGCCTGTCAGTTGGCCGCAGCACGATGTACGAGCTGATCCGCAGCGGCGAGATCGAGAGCGTGCACATCGGCCGACTGCATCGGGTGCCCGCGGACTGCCTGCACGAGTTCGTCGAGCGGTGCCGCCGTGAGCAGACCGCCACGGAGCCGTGACGCGATGAGCACCCGGGCTGGGAATCAGCGGTCCTCGGTCTTCCGGGGTGGGGACGGGCGCTGGTACGGCTTCGTCACGATGGGCACGAAGCCCGACGGCTCATCTGACCGTCGCAAACGCGGTGGGAGCACCCTGACCGAGGTGACCGGAAGGTCCGCGCCCTCGAACGCGCCCGCGACGAGGGAGACAAGCTCCCCACCGGCAGTTCCCCGCGGCTGGAGACCTGGCTGGAGGAGTGGCTCACGGCTTCCGCGCTGCGCGTGCGCCCCAGCTCGCTCTACGGCTGCACGACGGATGTGCGCACGTACATCGTCCCGACCATCGGCAAGCACCGCCTGGCCGATCTCGAGCCCGAGCACGTCGAGCACCGCTACACCGCGCTGCTGGCCAAGGGTCTCAGCGTCGGGACCGTCCACCACGTACGGACCACCCTCAACAAGGCCCTCAACGACGCCGTCCGACGCCGACGCATCCCGCGCAACCCCCTCGCCCTGGCGAACACGCCCCGGTACGACGCCCCGGAGATCGAGCTGCTGACCGTCGCCGAGGCTCGGACCCTGGTCGCGGCAGCGCACGACGAGCCGAACGGGGTCGCGTTCATCCTCGCCATCTCCCTCGGGCTGCGACGCGGGGAGGTGATCGGCCTGTCATGGGACGACACCGACCTCGAGACCGGGCGGCTGCGCGTGCGCCAACAGCTCGAACGCCGCCGCTGGCGCCACGGGTGCGCAGACCCGGCCCGGTGCGACGACCGCCCGGCGAAGTGCCCCGAACGGCGCGACGGCGGCTTGGTGCTCGCCGAGCTCAAGACCCGCCGGTCGCGCCGGACGCTGCCCCTGACCTCGCAGCTGACCGACGCGCTGCGCCATCACCGCCAGGTCCAGCGCAAGGCGCGGATCCACGCAGGGTCGGAGTGGCGGGAGAGCGGCCTGGTGTTCACCACTGTCACGGGCCGCCCGATCGACCCGCGCGACCACTCGCTGCACTGGACGGCGTTCCTGGAGGGTGCGGGCGTGCGGCCGGCCCGGCTGCACGACGCCCGGCACACCGCTGCGACGCTGCTGCTCGTCCAGGGCGTCGACCAGCGGGTGGTCATGGACATGCTCGGGTGGACGTCACCGACGATGACGGCCCGGTAACGCCACGTCATCCCCGAGCTCGTCGAGGAGGCCAACCGGCGGATGAGCGAGCTGCTGTGGGGGCCGGGAGGGGCAGCGTTGGGCACGGACGCGTAGTGCGAGGCAACTCGAGACACCGCGGTCAGAGGTAGTCGCCGTCGTCCTCGTCGAGGAGGGAACACAGAGTCCCAGGGGGGAGCATCGTCGAGAACACGATCTGGCCTTCTGACGGTGCAATGCCGAGCACCGGTCCCGGTTCGACTCCCCAGTCGTCCTTGGGCACTCCTGGGATCGCATCGAGGAGGACGGCAACCAGCTTGTGGTCGTAGTACCCCTCTGCTGTGATCGCCAGGTAGCTCTCGCCGTCTGTGCTGCGAACGAGAGCACCGATGACGTGGTGCATGACGGTGACGGTCCAGAGCTTGCCGTCATGAGCCG
>JAYTSH010000336.1:0-1919 GCA_043745755.1 Cellulomonas sp.
CACCGCACCGACTCGGGTGGCTACCTCCGAGACGACCTCGCGCAGCCGGGCACCGTGCCGCCAGACGGTCCCGAGCACGAGCCGCTCCGCGCCGAGCTCACCGGGACCGACACCGTCGACATCCGCGCGCCCGACCAGGGCCGGGCTCGCGCCTCGGAACGTCTGCACCGCCGCGTCCGGGTCGGCGAGCAGGACGAGTCGCGCGCCGTCCTCGGCGAACACGTGCAGCAGCCGGGCGGTAGCCGCTGTGCTCTCCTGGTGGTCGTCGACCACGACGAGCCGCCACTGCGGCCGTGGAGCGCCGGCGACCTCGTCGTCCCAGGCGAGCAGCGCCTCGGCGGCCTCCTCGACGACGACCGCTGGGTCGAACCGCGCGCCGACGTCCGGGGTCGCCGCACGCAGCACCGTGATGTCGAGGTACTCCTGGTAGACGACGGCGGCCGCGACCCACGCCGACCGGCCGTGGCTCTCGCCGAGCTCCGCGAGGTCGACGGGTGCCAGCCCGCGCTCGGCGGCACGCATGAGCAGGTCGCGCAGCTCGTCGCGGAACGCCCGCAGCCCGAGCGCCTCGACAGGGACGCCCGGGGGCCACGCGACGGGCACCCCGTCCCCCTGGGCGTGACCGGCGAGCAGCTCGGCCAGGAGCAGGTCCTGCTCGGGACCGGAGATGAGCGTCGGCGCCGGCTCCCCGAGCAGGCCGGCCCGGGCGCGCAGGATGGCGAACGCCGCCGACGACGCTGTCCGCACCATCGCCTGACCCGACGTCAGCTGGAGGCGCGCGGACAACCGGTCACGAAGATCCGCTGCCGACCGGCGACTCGCCGCCAGGACGAGCACGTCCTGGGGCGCAAGGTCACCACGGGCCACGGCGGCCGCGACGGACTCCACTGCGACCGTCGTCTTGCCCGTCCCCGGCGCTCCGAGGACGAGCAGCGCGCGGTCGCCGCCGCCCGCGACGCGCGACACAACTGCCTGCTGGTCCGGGTCGAGCAGCAGCGCCGCGGACGCGCCGGAGGCACTGCCCGTGCCCACCCCTACCAGGTCGAGGAGCCGCGGACGCACGAGCCGCAACGGCGCGAGCGACGAGGGTCCCGGGTTCACACCCCGATCACATCACGCGCCGCCGACATCGCCGGTCAGGCGGACGGGAACGGCCAGGCGTTCGGGGTGCACGCCCCCGTGCTGCCCGACTGCTGCTGCATGAGGGGGGCGAGCTTGCCGGCACCTGCGCAGTACTCGTGCCGGTGCCCGAGCAGGTGACCGACCTCGTGGTTGACCAGGTACTGCCGGTAGGCGACGTTGTCACCGCCCCAGCCGGCCGCCCCCTCGATCCAGCGGCGCACGTTGAGCACCGCGCGATCGTTCGTCCCGCAGGAGAGCTTGCCCGCGGTCGCGAGCGGCGCGCACAGCCGGTCGACGAGCCGCGGCGAGGCCAGCACGACTCTCAGGTCCGCGTCTGCATCGGTCCGGGCAAAGGTGACGGAGCCGTCTGCCCCCCACCCGCGGGGGTCGTTGAGGGTCGTCATGACGGTGAGCGCGAACAGGCCCGGGTCGGCGGCAAGCCCGCGCTCGACCTCGATGCGCACGGTCTGCACCGCGCCGGGTCCGGGCGCTGCCTGGACGCCAGGCACGACGACGAGCTCGCCCGACGCGCTCGCCGGCACGGCGAGCGAGAGGAGCCCGGCGCGGACGTCAGTGACGAGCAACCCGTCCACGAGCGCGGGCAGCACAGCGGCCCCGAGCTGCGGGGCTGCGCCTGGGCCCGTGACCGGCGCGGTGATCACCTCGTTCGTGCCGTCGGCCCAGTCGGGCACGGTCGCCCGGCCGCCGATGAGCGAGCGCGAGGTGCTCGGTGTGCCCGTGCGGCTCTCGAACCAGTCGGCGCCATCGGCCGCACCGGCGAAATCGGGTCCGTCGAT
>JAYTSH010000337.1:0-3448 GCA_043745755.1 Cellulomonas sp.
CGGCATGAGCACGAGCGCGTCGCCGCCCGCCACCACCGTGTCGATGATCTCGGCCTGGTCGCCGCGGAACGCGTCGTAGCCGAAGACCCGGCGCAGGACCTCGATCGGCTCGGGAGCCGGGCCGTCGAGCCGTGCCGGACGCGCCGGACGGGCAGCGTGTGCCGGACGGGCAGCGTGTGCCGGACGGGCAGCGTGTGCCGGCCGGGCCGCCCGGGACGCAGGCCGGTCGGGACCGACGTCGCGATGACCGCTTGCATCGTTCGGGACGTCGTCGTCGGCGGGGTCGTGCGGCGGGACGTCGTCGTAGGTCGGGTCGTACGGCGGGACGTCCTCGTACGCAAGCGGCCCCGGATTCACGCCCCCACCCTACGAGCACCCCACCCACAGCTCCGCCCCCGGTCCACAGCGCCGGGGGCGGAGCGCAGTGAGCTGTCGGTTCAGCCGCCGGCGACCTCGTCGGTCCACGAGTGCTCGGGCGCGTAGCCGATGAGGTCCCGCGCCGCGCCGATCGCGAGCAGCGTCTCGCGCCCGAGCAGCTCGCGCGTGAGCGGGACGTCGGGGAACACCTCGGCCATCAGGTCCGCGGACGGGCGGTCCATGATCGTGTCGGCCGCGGCGATGATGAGGCTCTGCGAACCCGAGGTCGGGACCTCGAGCGCGAGCCGGAACGCCTGGGCGACGTCACGGGCGTCGACGTAGCCCCACAGGTTCCAGGCACGCAGCCGGGCGTCGTCCCAGAAGTCGGGGACGTGGCGGTAGTCCTCGGGCCGGAAGATGTTCGACAGCCGCAGCCCGACGAACGGGATCCCGGACAGCACCGAGATGTGCCGCGCCGTCTCCTCGGCGACGACCTTGGACAGCGCGTAGGTCGTCGTCGGGAGCGGGTAGTGCGCCTCGTCGACGGGGGCGTAGCGCGGGGGCTCGGCGAACGGCAGGCCGAGCGTCGTCTCGCTCGACGCCCACACGACCTTGCGCAGACCCAGCCGCGACGCGGCGAGGAACACGTTCGTGTTGATGGCGTTGTTCGTGTTGATCGTCGCCGGCGGCGTCGCGCGGCCGGGAGCCGGGATGTTCGCGAGGTGCACGACGGAGTGCGCTCCCGCGAGGACCTCGATCGCCTGGCCGTAGTCGGTGAGATCGGCGTGGATCAGGGACGTGCCGAGATCGCCCTCGTCGCCGGGGGTGCCAGTCACGTCGCTCGCGCGCACGTCGTACCCGTGTGCGAGCAGGTCGGCGACGACGGCGCGACCCGCCTTCCCGGAAGCGCCGGTCACAGCAACAGTTGTCATGTGGGGATCTTGCCATCTCAGAGGCGCCCGACCGCGCACATTCGCGGCCGATCGGGTCGAGTTCGTCCGTTTGCGCGGCTCGCTCGCCCGCACGCGCCACCGCGAGGCGGTCCGGGCGGTGGTCCGTGGCCCAGCGGCGGGTCCACGTCGTTCCGCAGGGGACCACCTCGCGGTGGCGGCTGTCGTGCTAGCTCACGTCGGCGTCGACCCAGTCGAAGGTCTTCGTGACGGCCTTCTTCCACAGCCGGTACTGACGGTCGCGCTCGGTCGGGTCCATCGACGGCTCCCAGCGCTTGTCCTCGGCCCAGTTGTCGATGACATCCTGCTCGCCGGACCAGAACCCGACCGCGATGCCCGCCGCGTACGCCGCACCGAGGGCTGTCGTCTCGGCGACCTTCGGGCGGATGACGGGCACGCCGAGGATGTCGGCCTGGAACTGCATGAGCATCTCGTTGGCGACCATGCCGCCGTCGACCTTGAGCTCGGTGAGGTCGACGCCCGAGTCGGCGTTCATCGCGTCGAGCACCTCGCGGGTCTGGAAGGCCGTCGCCTCGAGCGCCGCGCGGGCGATGTGGGCCTTCGTCACGTACCGCGTGAGCCCGACGAGCGCGCCGCGCGCATCCGACCGCCAGTACGGCGCGAACAGCCCCGAGAACGCCGGGACGAAGTAGGCGCCGCCGTTGTCCTCGACCGTCGCGGCGAGCTCCTCGATCTCGGGTGCGGACGAGATGAACCCGAGGTTGTCCCGGAGCCACTGCACGAGCGAGCCCGTCACCGCGATCGACCCTTCGAGCGCGTACACGGCGGGCTGGTCACCGATCTTGTAGCAGACCGTCGTCAGGAGCCCGTTCTTCGACGGGACCGGGGACGTGCCGGTGTTGAGCAGCATGAAGTTGCCCGTGCCGTACGTGTTCTTGGCATTGCCGACCTCGAAGCATGCCTGCCCGAACGTCGCCGCCTGCTGGTCGCCGAGGATGCCCGCGAGCGGGACCCCCGGAACCATGCCGCCCTCACGGCCGTAGCCGTACACCTCGGAGGACGAGCGGATCTCGGGGAGCATCGACAGCGGGATCGTCATGTCCCGGGCGATGTCCTCGTTCCACGTGAGCGAGTCGAGGTTCATGAGCATGGTGCGCGACGCGTTCGTCACGTCCGTGACGTGCACCCCGCCGTCCACGCCGCCCGTCATGTTCCACAGCACCCACGAGTCGGTGTTGCCGAACGCGAGGTCACCGTGCTCGGCCTTCTCGCGGGCACCGTCGACGTTGTCCAGGATCCACTTGATCTTGGGACCCGAGAAGTACGTCGCGAGGGGCAGCCCGACGCGGTCCTTGTACCGGTCGGCGCCGCCACCGAGCGCTCCGAGGTCGGTGGCGATCTTGTCGGTGCGGGTGTCCTGCCACACGATGGCGTTGTACACGGGCTCGCCGGTCGTGCGGTCCCACACGACGGTGGTCTCCCGCTGGTTCGTGATGCCGACCGCCGCGATGTCGCGGAACGTGAGGTTGCCGCGCGTGAGGGCGAGGCCGACGACCTCGCGCGTGTTCGTCCAGATCTCCGCGGGGTCGTGCTCGACCCAACCGGCTCTGGGGAAGATCTGCTCGTGCTCCTTCTGGCCGGAGGCGACGATCTGGCCGCCGTGGTCGAAGACGATCGCACGGGTGCTGGTCGTGCCCTGGTCGATCGCGAGGACGTACTGAGCCATGAGAGGTCCTTCCTTCACGCGAGTGGGGAGTTCAGGGTTGAGCCGGGATGCCGCGGCTCAGACGTACCATTGACCGATCAGGCCGCCCAGCACGCCGCCGACGAGGGGGCCGACGACCGGCACCCACGCGTAGGACCAGTCGCTCGATCCCTTGCCCTTGATGGGCAGCAGGGCGTGCACGATGCGCGGGCCGAGGTCACGGGCCGGGTTGATGGCGTACCCCGTGGGGCCGCCGAGGCTGGCGCCGATGCCGACGACGATGAGGGCCACCGCTAGCGGGCCGAGACCCGACGGCGACTTGCCGGCCGACACGACCCAGAACACCAGCACGAACGTGCCGAGGACCTCGGTGACGAGGTTCCAGCCGTACGAGCGGATCGCCGGACCGGTCGAGAACACCGCGAGCTTGGTCGCCGGGTCGGCGTCCTCGTCGAAGTGCTTCTTGTACGCCAGG
>JAYTSH010000338.1:0-2436 GCA_043745755.1 Cellulomonas sp.
GCCGAGGTCGACCGCGCGAGCTGGACCCTGCCGCCGGTGTTCGAGCTCGTGCGGGCGCTCGGCTCAGTCCCGTGGTCAGACCTCGAGAACACGCTGAACCTCGGCGTCGGCATGGTGGCGATCGTCGCGCCCGAGGCGGTCGACGGCGTTCTGGCGCACTCCGCGGAGCTGGGCCTGCCGGCCTGGGTGCTCGGTCAAGCCCGAGACCTCGACCCGGTGCGGGACGTGGCCACCGACAGCGAGCTGGTCACGGGCACGAAGGGTGTGCACGGGGGCGCTGTGCGCCTCTCGGGGCGGTACCGGACCACCTGAGGTGGTGCCGGTGACCGCCGGCCGAGATCAGCTGTCGTCGCGCCACGGCCCGCTGTCGCGGGGCCGATCCGGGTCTTCCGTGTCGACAGCGCGGCGGCTGTCGGTCACGACATCGTTGCGGCCATGCGACGTGAGCTCTTGCTCGAGAGCTCGGTAGTTCGTGTCGGGGCTGAAGTACTTCAGCTCCCTGGCTACCTTGGTCTGCTTAGCCTTCTGACGGCCGCGCCCCATGGCATCGACCCCCTCTTACGTGGAAGCGGGGCGGCTCCGTGCGTACACGTGCGGCCCCGGGGTGCTGGTTTCGTCTCTTCGTGGGGCAACGGTACATGCTCCGCAGCTATTCCGGCCACTCGCGCACCACGGGTGGTCGAGAGCCCGCGCCGTCGGCGGGTCGCCAGGGCGATCGCTCCGTGGTGTGGATCACAGCCAGCCGGACTTGGCTGACCGGTTGGTAGGGATTACCCTGATGTGTAACGTTACACATCGCACCGGATGAGATGTTGGTGAGAAAGCGTAACCAAATCGTGTGCCTATAAGCGGCATGCCTGGCGGTACGTCATGATATGGGGGCGTGCTGCGGGGGGTCGGGCTGCATCGGGCACCTCGTGCCCGCTCACGGTCTCTCGGGTTCGCGCGTGCGTCGCGTTCACGGGAACTCGACATACCCGGTAGTCGCAGCCTGCGGTCGCCGGAACCCAGCCCTTGGAGGCAACACATGTCCGTACATGCCACGGAGTCAGAGACCCTGTTGACACCGTCCGAGGTGGCCACGCTGTTCCGCGTCGACCCCAAGACGGTCACCCGCTGGGCCAAGGCCGGCAAGCTCTCCTCGATCCGCACGCTCGGCGGGCACCGCCGGTACCGTGAGGCCGAGGTCCGCGACCTGCTCAACGGCATCCCGAGCCAGCGCGGGGCCTAGCCTCGAGACGTGAGCAGTCCTGCAGGGTACGGCCCCTGGACCCGGGTCACCCTGGAGCTGCTCCACACGCCACCGTTCGACGCGACGTCGTGGCTCCGACACGTTGCCGACCGTGCAGTCCCCGGTCTCGAACGAGTGAGATGGGCGGGTGAGCTCGCCCCAGGGGCCTCGGGCCTGAGCTGGTCGCAGACGCATCGCCAGTCCGGCCCCCACCGCCACACGATCACCCGGCTTCTGCGCACCCCGAGCGGCGTCGCTGTCGCGCAGGTGCACCTGGCTCCCGACGGCTCAGCCGTCAGCGCCGACCTCGACCTGGCGTCCCGTTCGGACGCGTCGGACAAGGCATGGGTCGTCGAGCGCCTGCGGCGATGGCTCGACCTCGATGCCGATCCCGCTGCCGTCTCGGCGGCACTCGGCGCAGATCCGCTGCTCGCCGGCCCCGTGTCCGCCCGTCCGGGACTTCGCGTCCCCGGCACTGTCGACCCGTTCGAGATCGCGGTCCGGGCAGTCGTCGGCCAGCAGGTGTCGACCGCCGCAGCCAGGACTGTCGTCGGCCGGATCGTGACCGCGCTCGGCGAACCCGGCCCCGAGGGGCTGCGCATGTTCCCGACGGCGGTGGAGCTCGCGACTGTGCCCCTCGACGTGCTGCGCGCGTTCGGTCTCAACCTGGGCCGCGCCTCGACGCTCAGGGTGGTCGCGCGGGCCGTCGCCGACGGTCTGACGCTCGAGCACGGGTCGGACGCAGCCGGAGTCCACGCCGCGCTGATCGCCCTGCCCGGCATCGGGCCATGGACCGCCGACTACGTCGTGCTGCGCGCGCTCGGACACCCCGACGTGTTCCCGGCGGGGGATCTTGTCCTGCGGTACGCGATGGCACAGCTCCCCGGCGGTGCGGGCGAGGTCGTCACCGTCCGCGACGCGCGGGTCCGCGCCGAGAGGTGGCGGCCGTGGCGTGGATACGCCGCTCAGCACCTCTGGTCCGCGTGGGCGGTACGCGCACAGCCGGACAACCCGACGCCCCGCAGGCGTCCGGCGGTGGAGTCGTGACCGACGTCAGCGCCGGTGCGCGATCGCGCTGACGACGATTCCTAGCGCCGTGACGCCCCCGCCGAGCACCACGCGCGCCCGCGTCCGCGCCGCGGGGTCGGCGCCCGGGTCGGTCCCGATCGCGTCCCGCACGAGGCGCCGGCCCTTCTCCGCGGCCT
>JAYTSH010000339.1:0-1794 GCA_043745755.1 Cellulomonas sp.
GCCGACGGCGATGCCGGCCCAGGCGAGGCCGCGGCCGCGGGCACCGGTGCGCCGGATCTTGCGGAGCGACGCGATCCCGAGCCCGATGCCGACCGGACCGGTGATGCCCATGGTGAAGATCCCGGCACCGCTCACCGACATCGAGGCGATCGCGAGACCGTCCCACCGAGGCTGCGGGTTGCCCCACTGGGGCTGCGGGTATCCGTACGCGCCCTGCCCCTGCGGGTAGCCATAGGCACCTTGGCCCTGCGGGTATCCGGAGGACGGGCCCTGCGGCGGTCCCTGCGGGTAGCCGTAAGGCTCACCCTGCGGTGCCCCGTAAGTCGGGGGTGGGGGTGGGGGCGGGGGCGCGGGCGGGTAGCCCGTCGTCTGCGCGTAGCCCGGCGGCGGCGGGGGCTCATGGCTCGGCTCGGGGCTGGGCATCGACGGCGGCGGCGTCGGGGCGGCGTCGTACCCGGTCGCCGGCGCGTATCCCGCCCCGTAGGGCGACGGCGCCCCCGCGATCGTCGCGTCCGGCTGCGCGGCGGGCGGAGCGAACGGGTTCGGTCGCTCGGGCTGGGGAAGGGGCCAGGTCGGCGGCGTGCTCATGGCGTCGAACCTAGCGGAGCGGGCGGGTCGGCAGAGGCCGATCGGGACCGGGCCACCCGATCGCTCCGAGCCGGTCAGTCGGAGAGGTCGAGGATGACCGGGACGTGGTCGGACGCGCCCTTGCCCTTGCGCTCGTTGCGGTCGACGGTGACGCCCGTGACGCGAGCGGCGAGGGTCGGCGACGCGTACGTGAAGTCGATCCGCATGCCCTCGTTCCGCGGGAACCGGAGCTGCTGGTAGTCCCAGTACGTGAAGGTGCGGGCGGGGATGTGCTCGCGGGTGACCTCGGTGTACCCGGCGGTCGCGAACGCCGCGAAGGCGGCCCGCTCGGCGGGCGTGACGTGGGTGCGCCCGGCGAACACCTCGATGTCCCAGACGTCCCCGTCGAGCGGTGCGACGTTCCAGTCCCCGACGAGCGCGATCTGGGCGGTCGGGTCGCCGGCGCCGTCGGGACCGGGCGTGAGCCAGGACGCCGCCTGCTCCTTCAGTCGCTCGAGCCACTCGAGCTTGTAGGCGTAGTGAGGGTTGTCGATCTCCCGCCCGTTGGGGACGTACAGGCTCCACACCCGCACGCCGCCGCAGGTCGCGCCGAGCGCCCGCGCCTCGACGACCGGCTCCTCACCCCAGGCCGGCTGCCCGACGAATCCCCGAGCGACGTCCGCGATCCCGACCCGCGAGATGATCGCGACCCCGTTCCACTGGTTGTGGCCGCTCGTCGCGACCTCGTACCCGGCGGCCTCGAAGGCCTCGCGCGGGAACTGCTCGTCCTTGCACTTCGTCTCCTGCAGCGCGAGCACGTCGGTCCCTGAGCGCTCGAGGAAGGCGAGCGCCCGGTCGGTGCGGGAGCGGATCGAGTTGATGTTCCAGGTCGCGAGGCGCATGACGGTCAGGCTAGCCGGACCGACCGTCACGGGCAGGTCGCCGCGGATCGTGATCGGACACGGGCCCGGGGTCTGACAAGCGGCGGGCTGATCCGTAGGGTGGCCGCATGGGAACCGCACTGATCACCGGCGCGAGCGCGGGCCTCGGCCTGGAGTTCGCGTGGCAGCTCGCGACCGCGAAGCACGACGTCGTCCTCGTGGCCCGCGGCGCCGACCGCCTCGAGCACCTCGCGAGCCAGCTGCGGGCCGCGGCAGGGGTGCGCGTCGAGGTCCTCGCTGCGGACCTCACCGTCCGCGGGGACGTCGAGCGGGTGGCCGAGCGGCT
>JAYTSH010000340.1:0-14757 GCA_043745755.1 Cellulomonas sp.
GGCGAAGTCCACGGCGAGGCGCTGCGCCAACGGCGGGAGCCGTTGCATGCCCTGGCGGCCGTCGTAGAACGCGGGCGTGCCGGTCATGACGAGGTACAGGCCCGGGAAACGGCCGGAGTCGATCTCGTCGACGAGCTGTCGCAACGCGTTGAGGGACTTCTCCCGGACGTCCGAGCGCACCCGTTGCAGGGTCTCGATCTCGTCCGGGCCCTCACGACGAAGGCCCCGTCCCTGCGCTGTCGCAGTTCACGGGGCCTTTCGGTGCGGAGCCGCCTAACAGAATCGAACTGTTGACCTTCTCATTACGAGGTGGATCACCTGGCCTCACGGGGCACGGACTGCGTCGATCTGCGCAGGTCAGACCAGTGCCGGCATCCAGCGCTGTCCACCCTGGCTTGCCGCTGCGGTCCGCTCTTGGCTCCCACATTGGCACCCAGTTGGTGATCTGTCCGCCCGTTCGACAGCCCTTGACAGGGGCACCGTGCGCCAGGGCCGGCCCCACTCCTGGCGAGGTCCCGAAGGGCGGTCGGCGACGTGGGTGTCTCGCCGTCGTCGTCGCCGTCGCCGTCGAGCGTGGGCCCTGCAGTTCAGCCGTGCGCCGCAACACGGCCGCGGCTGGCAACCTCGGCCTGCTAGAGGCGGCCGCATACAGGTCGGCGAACGCTTCTGACCCATCCCTCGTGCGCGCATGTCGGAGCTGATGGGTGAGCGGCGCCGACCTGTGGTGGACGCGGTTCCAGACCTCGTCGGCGTGGGCGGCTCAGCCCGAGCGGGCCAGCCGCCCCCGGCGCCGAAGCGCGTTCACGGGTCTGACATCCGAAACTCGAACCACACAGCGAGGACAGCGAGGACGGCCGAGATCAGCACCCGCGGTGGCCGGTCGCCGCAGCCCAGAACCGGCCGGAGCCACGCACTCTGAGCCCGATCAGTACACCTACGCCGAACGAGCCAGACGAGGAGCCGGTCGCCGCCGGCGCGGTCGGCCACCACCCGGTCGCCTGGATCCATGCCCCCAGACCCTCAGCAGGTGCCGGGTGCTCCCCCTCGCGAGCCCGGACGGTTCTCGCGCCGAGGACTGGCGCAGTCAGGGGATCAGGTCGTGACAGCGGGGACGAGGCGGCGGACCAGCAGACGCAGGCGAGCCTGGTCGGACGTGCGTGCGGACGCGGCGCGTGCTCCTGCGGCGTTCGGGGCTGCAAAGTACTGGTGCAGTAGGTGGGCCGCCTCGCGTCCCGTCGGACTGTCGGGCCAGTCCTCGACGGTCAGGCCGGCGTCCAGGGCCGATTCCAGCAGGCGCCAGACATCCGAGGCGTCGCGCGACTGGAACCGGCCGCGATAGGCGAAGACCTTGAGGATCAGCGCGCCGCGCAGGTCCGGCAGGGCCAGCGTCATGGACAGCTCGGTTCCGTCGGTCAGATGGGCGACGACGTCCACCTCGACGGGTGGGAGCAGCAGGGCCGCCAGCAGCCCCGGGATCAGGTCGACCGACAGCTCGCCGATCTCCTGGTTCACCTCGAGCCTCGTGCCGGCGGCGGGAGCGAGGACGTCGATGGTCAGCTCCCGTCCGGCGTCGTCGGTCCTGAAAAAGCGGTTGCCTCCCTCCTGCTTGTAGGTCCGGTCGAGGAGCGCCGCGGGCAAGCGCTCGTCACCGCAGACGTCACGAGGGACGCCCATGTCGGCGTCCGCCGTCTCGCGCGCGGGCACTCGGGCGTCGACGCCGTAGTGGTAGGTGAGCAGCGTGATGGCGATGCCACCGACGAGGCGGTACCGGACCCCGAGATCGGCAGCGATGGAGGCGACGTCCGCTGCGGCGAGCCAGGCCGCGTCGGTCGCGGCCGAGGGAGACAGCATCGGCAGCGGGCTCATCGGACCTTCCCGGCCACCAGCGCGTTGCGCAGGGTGTCGGCGGAGTCCAGCCGTCCCTGGTGGACCAGGTCGAGCCAGACGCGCCAGGGTGCCGCCGTCCTGCGCGACTCGTCGACGTTCCGCAGCACGTAGGGGTCCTCGGCCACGGCCAGAGTCAGGTTGGCGTCCCGGACGTTGACCGGGGTGGCGCCGATGGGCTCGAGGTCGGCCAGGGAGGCCGTCCAGACCCAGCAGGTCGAGGGCCGGGCCCACGGCGCGAGCCGGTCCGCGGCGACCTCGCCGGTCACGACATGCGCGATGTTCTGGCTGCGCAAGTAGTTCTCCAGCTGGCCGGCGGCCTGAACGGGGCTGTCCAGCGTCAGCCACGTCGTGGCAAGGCGGGGCTGGCGGGGATAGTGCTCCACGAGCCAGCCGGCAAGGCGATCACGCACGGCGTCGTCGACGACGTCGGCCCCGCCCAAGGTGTGAATCCTGGCATCCAGCCGACGCAGGATCTGGCTGACGCGCGGCTGGCTCAGGCCGACCCGGACGGCCAACTCCTCCTGGTTGGCCCAGGCGCGGGGGCCGCCGAGCAGCTCGAACGCCACAGCGAAGGTGCCCCAGGGCACGCGCCCACGCCGAGCGGACTTGACCGCCTCGTCGGGCGCCCGGGGCGCCAGGTGCAGCAGTTCGCCGCTGCGCCCGACCAGGACCCCGCCGACGAGATCGTTCGGACCTCGGGGCGTCACCACGACCGAGACACCCGCGGCGACGGCTTCCTCCAACATCCGCTCGGTGGCCGAGGGCACCACCACCAGCAGCAGTGGCTCGGGCTGGTCGTTCCAGTCCCGGCTGCGTAGCCGGTGCTTGTTCATCACCTTGTGCAGCTGGGAGGGTGCCAGCGGCGAGAGGAAGGTCTTGACCTCGTAGGCGGCCGGCGCCCAGCCGGGGACGCGCAGCTCGACGTCGCCCTGCACCCCGTCTCCAGCGGACTCCGGCGGCGCCCCGGTCAGGACGCCGTGCTCCTGAGCGAGCTGGCTCCACGCATCGGCTATAAGCATTACTAGAGCTCCTCTGGTTTTGCTTATAGCAGCCTAGCCGCAGCCAGCCCGGTGAGCTCGGACCCCCGGCACCTGGAGCCCGGCCTCGGCCTCGGCGCCACCGCCTCGAAGTATCCGGGGCCGGACCTCACCCACGCCCGCGGAGACGACGCCGACCGCGCCAAGCACTTCCGACCTGTACTCGGTGCGGCAGTGTGTCCCGGGGGGCGCTAGGGTGCACCAGCCGCTCCCGAGCGACATGGTCTGGGCGGGAGACAGGGACCAAGAGCCCGCAAGCGGAGACGACTCGCACCCAACCAATTCAGGGGCGGCACCGGGCGAACCTGCAGGTCGCCGCTCCACGCTCACCCCAGAAGCCGATCGAGAGCGCCGGATCGACGTTCTCACTGAAAGGTGGATCGGGGGTTGTGCGCGGTGTTGTCCGGCGTCGATCTGCGCAGGTCAGGACCCCGACCGAGTCCGGGGCTGTCCGCTGTACGACGCACCGGTGCGCGTTGCTTGGCTCCCGGATTGGCCCCCGGTGTGCAACGACGGTCGCGCCGACCGAGCGGTCAACTCCCAACCCTGTCGAGCTCGCCCACGCGTGCACGAGCGTGCCGCTGGGCTCAACAATGGGCCTTGGGCAGTCGATGCAGTGAGCATGCCACCGAGTCCCGACGACCTGCCGCGCGCGCCCAGCGGCCGCATCCCCCAGTGGGTCATCGACGAGGCCGCGGGGAATCCCCCCGAGCACACCGAGTGGCGCGCCACCGTCACGCCGATTGCCACGTACCGCAGACGGCGCCGCCACGGGTCACGGGCGGTGGTCACCGTCATCATCGTCGCCCTCGCACTGGGGGCTTCCTGGTGGCTGAGGAACGGCACCCACCTGCCCGACGGGATCACCTCCGCGCTCTCGCACCCGCCCGCCGCGGCGGGCGGTGTCCCGCCGCCATCGACGGAGGTTGTCGCGCTGGCCGACGCGGCCCACCTGTCCTCCGAGGGTCGCGCGATCTTCTACGCCACCGACCCCGCGGTTCTCGACGCGCAGGCCTTCGCCGGCCGGTGCGCGAACGCCCCAGCGACGGAGGTTCACGCCGAGGGCGCGGTGGGCTGCTACCTCGGCGGCGTCAACAGGATCGTCGTGTACGAGCCGGCCGATCCGAGACTGAGGGGGTACGCGGTGGAGACCACCGCCCACGAGACCCTGCACGCCGCGTGGGAGACGCTGGCTGCAGATCAGCGCGACCGGCTGGTCCCACTCCTGGAGACGGCCGTGGCGCCGCTTCCCGCCGACAGCACCCTGCAGAAGGAGCTCGCCGGGTCAGTCGGTTCCCACCCGGAGAACCGCCCGACGGAGATGTTCGCGTACGTCGGCACGCTCCTGTCGCGCGACGGCGGCCTCGACCCCGAGCTCGAGACCGTCTACGCCCGCTTCATCACCGACCGCTCGGCGCTCATCGCGGTGCACACCTCCGCCGTGGCAGTGCTCGACGGGATGAACGCGAACATACAGACAGCCTCGAAGGCGCTGGCGGTGTCCGTGGGGACGACCGCACACGACCGCGCGCAGCAGGCAGCGGACGCTGCGTCGGTGGCCTACTACCAGCAGGCGTACGAGGCCAAGGCTGCACAGGTCGCTGCGATGCCTGCCGCTGACCGGAAGCGGATTCAGCTGTCGTGGACGTGGTGGGACGGCACGAATCTGCCGATGGCACCCGCCGAACAGACCCTCGCCGTTGCCGCAGCCCTGCTGGCGCGCGATCAGGCAAACCTGACCCAGCGGCTGACCGCCATCACGGCCGCCGAGGCCGCAGCAGCGCCGGAACGGGTCCGCATCCAGGGGCTCGCGGCCGACCTGCAGGGGTTGCAGACCCAGCTCGACCCGGTGGCGGCCGCATCGAGCTGAGTGCGGCGCGGAGCGGCGCGACGACGCCACAGTCCAGGCCGCGAAGAAGTCGCCGAGTCGGAAGCTTGGCGCCGAGTCGGCCCGATGATGGCGAGAGGCAGGGCAATGAGGCAACAACGCTGCTGGCATCACCGAGCCGACAATCGAGGCTCGGACATCTCCCCCCGCCGGCGGTATCCAGAATCGGTCCACGCAGCACGGCTTGTCCGTTGCCGCCTCCGGCTCTCGGGCATCTACGCGACCTAGGGCTCATCATCGACCTGACCGGTAGATCGCTCCTGATCCCAGCTCCACGTGGCCCTGCGTGGTCGCGAACTTCAGTGCTCGGTCCAGACGGCCCTCGATCGTCTCCGTCATTCGGCGACCCCCGAACATCTGCAGTGCTCCCCGCTTGAGCTCGTCAGCCGACATGCCGCCAGACTCCTCGGCGACCACCCGCATCGCGTTCGCTATCTCGTTCAGCGAGACCTCGTCAAGAGGACGACTCTCCCCATGGGAAGGGCAACGGACCGCGTCCCAGGTCTCCGGGTCGAGGCCGGCCGGCCAGAGGAAGCCGTCGCTGCTCCTGGGGCCGTGCGCCGACGGCACCAGCTGCAGGATTGCAGTCTTTCGGCCTTCCGCGACCCGACGAAGCCCGAAGGCGCCTGCGACGATTCTGGCGAGCCGATCGGGGTGAATCGGGCCCTCCGCCTCGATCGCGGCGACGATCACATTCCGAACCCGTGCAGCCGCGTTCCACGTGGGGAGCGCGTCGAGCACGGAGACATCCCCCGAAGTCTCGGGTGTCCAATCCACGAACTCAGTCACGACTGGATGAACAGGCCGGGCGACGGGTGCATGTGGGGCCGCGGAGCGAAAGAGCGCAGGCTCGCTGACGCCAGCAGCGTTTGCCGTTGAGACCTTCACGCCAGTCGGGTGCACCGGCGCCGTTGGGAGTTGGTCCAGAGCCGATATTGGCGCGACTGGACGAGAGGTGTCGACGCCCCGGGCGGTGCTGATCGCGGCGGCGACTCGGGCCAGTACGGACTCTCGATCGGACAACCACTCTGGGAGCCAGACCCGCTCGACCGCAGGCCAGCGCATGAGCCCCTTGAGAACATCGACGGGCAGGCCGTCACGGTCGGCGACCGTGCGGCGCGCGCGCCAGTTCGTGCCGTCGAGAAGCACGGCCACGAGAGGTCTGTCCGGCTGCTGGACGTCGGCAACCGAGATGTCGACGCGGAATTCTGACAGCCCGACGTCGGTGCGGACCGCGTATCCGGCCATCCTGAGCTCCGCCGCGATCTCGTCGCGGTGTCGGTCGACAACCGACTGCCGTCGCCCGCCCTCACCGACGGACTCAGCGCCATGCACGGCCATCTCGAGGTACGCCTTGAGGTGCTTCGTACCTCGTTGCGTCGTCTCCTCGGCTCGGAGCTCCTCAGGCGAGAAGCTTGCGTACAGCACCACCTGTCGCCGCGCACGCGTGATCGCGACGTTGAGCCGGCGTTCGCCGCCAGGCTTGGACAAGGGCCCGAAGTTGAGAGGAACGACTCCCCTGTCGTTCGCGCTGAACGCGACGGAGAAGAGAATGCAGTCGCGCTCGTCGCCCTGGACGTTCTCAAGATTCTTGACGAAGAGGCCGTCGGGTTCGTCTAGCGCGTGGACGATCCGGTCGTCGCCCGTGTCCCGGAGCAGGTTCTCGATGAGGTCCCGCTGGTGCGCGTTGAAGGTGATGACGCCCAGTGAGGGGGAGGTCGCCGCTGACGCCCAGAATCGCTGCTTGATGTCGTCAACGATCGCCTCGGCCTCGACCCTGTTCGTGCGGAGCGCGCGCCCGCGGCCGCCCCGCTCAAAGGTCCCGTTTACGCGCACGAGAGAGACCCCATACCCGTCGGGGTGGGCGCGCGTGTCCGCGGCGAGTGGCGCGGGGAACGAGGAGAGGCGGTCCTCGTAGTAGTGATGGTTGCTGAACGCGATCAGCGACTCGTCCTGACTGCGGTAGTGCCAGGACAACCACTTGCTCGGCACGCGGGCCTGAACACATTCGCTGAGGATCGACTCCTCGTCGACGACGTTCTCGGCCGACGGCTCGTAGTCCTCGACGCTCAAGCTCGAGTCCGCGAACTGCGTGGGCGGCATCTGCTTGCTGTCGCCCACGACGACGACAGAATGCGCCCTGCCCATGGCGCCCACCGCATCTGCGACCCTGATCTGTGACGCCTCGTCGAAGACGACGACGTCGAAGAGGTCAGCGCGAGCCGGAAAGAACCGCGCCACAGACTCGGGGCTCATGAGCGTGCACGGCAAGATCTCAGTGATCAGCTCGCCGTAGTTGTCGAGGAGAGCTCGCACGCCCATGCCTCCGCGCTGACGGTCGAGCTGCCGACGCAGACCTCCCATCTGACCCGACAGCGAGCTCACGTCGAAGTGCCGGGAGCCCAGCA
The DNA here is from genome assembly GCA_043745755.1 of Cellulomonas sp. GTDB lineage: Bacteria > Actinomycetota > Actinomycetes > Actinomycetales > Cellulomonadaceae > Cellulomonas_A. The sequence continues at coordinate 7,221 of JAYTSH010000340.1, forward strand.
CGCCTTCGGGAATCGCACGTGGGAGCTCGGCGCGCACTGCATGCGTCGCGGCCGTGAACCTGTGGATCGTGCGGTTGTGGGCGTCGATGTCGAAGTCCCCCAGAGCCGTCGCCTCCAACCTCTCCGCCACGGAGGCAAGCGCGATGCCTCGCTCAAAGGCGATGACGGCATCATCGGGTTGGACAAGACCGTCGAGGATTGCCGCACGGCCCGCTTCGAGTCCGTGCCGGCGAAGCGGCTCGAGATGGCGGACAAGACCGAGCCATCTCTCGAGGGTCGCTGGCGTCTCGACGCGGCGGTCGGACCGTCCACGCCACCATGTCTGAAGGAATCCTTCTCCGCCGTCAGTCTGTGCGCCCGTCTGCGGGGAGCGACGAAGTGCCGCATCCAGCGCTCGCCACGCATCGGCAAGCGAGCGGAGCTCGGCTTCGCCCTGCCCCTGCGTGGTCTTCTGGTAGTAAGCGCGCACGTCGGAGTGTGCCGGCGAGTCGCTCACTGGCAAGGCCTGGTCGAGCCACATCAGCCGACCGAGGTGATCGCGAGCCTCCGCCGCGCGGTCGGGAACAGCAGGGTTCCACCCAGGCTCCATGAGCGGGAGAGGGATCCGACCAAGTCCGTCACGGATCGCAGCAATCCGAGGCCGGGCGGTCGCGAGCTCGCCGGTGAGTGGCGTGAGACTACCGAGCTTGACCGATGCCGGATCGACGAGCAGGACCCCGGAGAGCCTCGCCAGCACCGCCCGTCGACGCTTCTTCCGGCCGAAGAATCCAGACGCATCAGCCGCGAGCGCAGAGGCGCGGATCGCGTCGACGTCGAGATCCATCACCGCAGGAGCCACGATTGCACGCCACGCTCCAGGCCGGCCTGCCCACTCGGCCAGGTCCTGCTGAAGGGCCATCAGGTAGCTGCGCCACTCGGTCGCTCGCAGTGCATCGAGCGCCGCAAGGGGGTACCTCGGCGCAGACGCCAGCTGCACCCATTCACCCAACGCGTCGGCCGAAACAAGACGACCGAGAGCCTCGATCGGCACGCCCATCGCGATCACGGCCTGGACGGCATCGTCGAACGTACGAGCAGCAGCACCCGCAACGTCAATGTCGATGGAGGCACTCGCCTGGTCGTCCAGGAAACGCCACGGGTGCTGCGCTCGTGGTCGGGCGAGATCCGCGTGTTCGGCGACCGACAGCAGGGCTGTCCTGAGCTCGTCGTACGCGTCGACGTCAAGCCCGGCAACGAGTCGCGCCGACACCTCCATCGGAGGGATGTTCCGGTCGGATGCCAGGTCGAACGAGTGGGCTGAGTAGAGCGAGTGCCCCACGCTGTTCGCCTCATGGAGCCTGTCTGCATACGTGGCGAGCCGGCGCCGCGCGGCCTCAGCGCCGTCCGAGTTCGTACGGAGACTGTCGTGATCTGCGCGGACGCGCAGGTCGAGCGCCGCTTTGATCTGGGAGCGCACTGCAACCGGTCGAGCCGACTTGTCGTGGAGGTCCAGGGAGAGTTCACCCAGTCCGACTGACTCGAGCCGCCTCTTCACCACGTCGAGAGCGGCGCGCTTCTCCGCGACAAAGAGCACTCGCCTCCCTGAGGCCAATGCCCGCGCCAAGAGGTTGGTGATCGTCTGCGACTTACCTGTACCGGGAGGACCTTCAAGCACGAAAGTTCGACCTGACACGGCGGCGGCTACTGCTTCGAGCTGGGAGCTGTCGGCCGGAACGGGGACAAGGCCGCCGAGCTCGTCGAGATCGAGGGCATCGGGCTCGACAATGCCGTCCGTGTACGCCTCAAGGGGGGTGTGGATCAAGTGCCGCACAAGACTGTTCGACGACAAGGCTTCCCAGTTCTCGTCCAGGTCCTTCCAGAGCGGGAACTTGGCGAACTGGAGGATCGCCAAGTCGACCGTCTCCTCGACGCGAAATGGCAAGCCTGCGGCCAGGATTGCGCGTCTCATCGCGTCGAAGGCCGCCTTGAGGTCGATCCCAGACGCATCTACCGCTGGATCGGCGAGTCCTGGCACCTCCATGCCGAATCCCACGCGCAGCTTCTCGAGCAGGCAGTAGTTCGGCGTCGATGCGCCTGACTCGTCGATCACCAGGCGGTAGGTCTCCCCACGGCTCGTCGTCGAGAGGGTCACAGGAACGAGGACCAGCGGCGACCGGAGGTCGCGGTCTCCGAACCGCCAGCAGAGCATCCCGAAGGCCAGGTACAGGTTGTTGGAACCTGTCTCGTCGCGGATCGTCTTGGCCTTGTAAGCGAGGTACCTCAACTTCGTCTTGTAGGCCGCTTGCGTGATGTCGATGAACGCCGACTTCTTGTCTGCCAGGAGCACTTCACGCGCATGTTCCGGAAGCTCACGTCCGTAACGGACGCCGCGCGCCACATCGATTCCGGCCACCGCGTCCGAAGCCACGAGTGTCAGCGGCGCCTCTGCGCTGATCTGGTCTTCGAGCCGCGGAAGCGCGCCCCCTGGTACCTCAATTCGGTACCCGCTCCGCTCCGTGTAGTTGATGAGCTTGTTGCGCAGGCTGAGGTCGAGAAGGGCGTTCTTCCACCGGGACACTCTTGCGGGAACCGCGCCGGCACGGCCGGCTGTGCCGTCCGACGGACCGCACTGGTACGGGGCGATCGTCGGCCCGACTCTGGGCTGGTAGACCGAGACCACAACATCACCGTCGCCGCTGACCGAGCGGCTCGGGAGGGGATAGATGCGCTGTTCTCGCGCCCTGCGGATGTCCGTGATTCCGAGAACGTCATCGAGAGCACCCGCGAGCCTGGCTTTGGCCGCGCCCACGGCTGACTCGAACGACGCTGAAGCCGCTGCGCCACCAGTCGCCAACGTCGTCTCGACCAGGCCGATCTTGCCGAGATCGACCAGGTTGACCACCTCGGTGACCTCCACGGAGGTCACCATGTCCAGGCTTCCCTCTTCACGCCAGTAGCCGAGGAAGATGTGGCCCTTGAGGAGCCAGAGTGTCGAATTGATGCCCGACTGCTCAAGCGCCGCCGCCATCGTCACGGTCGTGTCGAGGCACGTACCGAGCCGCCCCTCGAGCACCTCGCTCGGAGTACGCACCTTCTGGCCCGCCACCCCCCAGCTCGCCGGTGGCTCGGCGTAGCGGATGTCCCGAGCGCGCATGGCGTCGTACACCGCGGCTGCCATGGCATCAATCCGCTCAGGGCTGTCCGACTGGTAGCCATCCAGTGCGGTCCGTCCGGTCCGAGCCCCAAGCAGATCGCTCGCTTCGAGCAACAACGGCGCGATGGCTGCAGCGTTCGGCTGCACATGCGCCGCGAGCATCTCCATGCCGAGCTGCCCGGGCTGTGACTTCCATTGGCTGGACGCAAGGATCTCGACGTCGACGGACTCGGAGGCCAGCTCTGTGCCATCGGGGCCTCGAAGCGTCGCGCGGATCTGCCCGAGGTGCTGTTCATCGACACCGAGCATCTTTGCGGGGTCAAGCACCAGGTCGACGCCGCGCAGCGTCGTCGCCTCACCGTCGGCAAGGTCGAGCAGGAGCACCTTGGGACCGCCGAGCGATCCGTGCTCCGACACAACGTCGACCTCGACCGACGCCCCGCGGAGGTCGTGACCGTGCCGAACGACTGAAATCTCGTCGACCACCGGTATCCGGCAGTGAGCCATCGCGTAGCTCAGGACCGGGAGCGACGTGACTGAGATGGCAGATGCCTGCGTTGGTGGGGCCACCAGGCCCGGAGCCTGATGAGCACTCGCCGGGGCCATCTGCGACGGTGGTGGGTTCAGCGGCTCACGGTCAGGCACAACTTCCGGGGGGGCTGGAACGGGAAGGATGCCTGCTTTCGCTGCCGCAATCGCGTCGGCGTGGGTCGCAGCGCCGAGCTCACGCAACAGGAGTTCGGCAGAGTCGAGCGCCCGGAAGGCCGCTGCCGCGGAAAACGGCTGGTTGTGAGCCCACTGGTTGCGCACCTCGCGCAGCTCGCTCGCGTAGTTCTGCGCCTGGCGCGAGAGGCGACGGCTGAACGGGTAGCCGAGATCGCCCAATCGCTCAGTCATCGCGCGAAGCATCAAGGAGAGGTCCCGCTCGGAGTAGACCCGCCCGCGGTGCCCTGCCTGGGCGTCCTTGTGACGGATGACATCCGTCCAGGCCAATCCCTGCGGGAGAGCTTCTGCGAAGACATTCTCGACAATTGGCGACAACCCGTCGATCAAAGCGAGGAGGGCATCACCAACCTCCGCGCTGAAGTCGACCTCGTCCAAAGCCCAGTCCCCTCTCGGTGCTGCTGGTGGCCTCAGTTCGCAACGCACAGCCCAAGGATTCCCCGACCATAGTCGGGTTCAGCCTTGGTTTCGCATCCGACGAGATGACGTCGAGAGGTTGTCGGAACAGGCAGTGGATCAACTCAGCCCGCGACCGTGGTGACAGGAAGACTCTTGCGGATGACCCCGCGCGACTTCCGCGGGGTCGTCCGGCTCCTATCAGGAACTGATCGCGCCGGACTCCGTTGCGCTCTGCGTCAGGGCGTGACGTCCACGCCGCCGGAGAAGGGTGAGTCGTGGAGCTCGAGCTTGGCGATCGCGGCGTCGAGCGGCATGTCGAACACGACGGTCCCGGTGACCGTGTTGCCAGGGTTGATCTCGTTGAGGAACGAGTTCGAGTCCGAAAGGTAGATCGCGGCACCGGAGTCGGCGGAGAACTCACGACCCTTGGCATCGAACGCCTTCTGGGACGAGCCGTCGAAGTACTGGGCCTTGTCGCCGATGTTCTTGATGGTCAGGTGCATCAAGACGAACTGCCCCTGCGCCTTCTGCCCGAACGCGTCGGACCCGACGGACGCGACACCGGGCTCGATCGACGTGACGGTGAATTCCAGCTTCCCGTCGCGCACCGGCGTCCCGATGGCCGCTGCGGCGGGTGCCGGGGCAGGTGCCGCGGCGGGCGCGGCGGCGGGCGCCGCCTCGCTCGGTGCGGCGGCTGCCTGCGTGACGTTCGCGGCCGGCTTGTCCACGCCGGCCACGGGCGCGCTCTTCGACCCGCCGTTCGCGGCCGAGACCACGACGACGAGCACGAAGATCGCGCCCAGGCTCGTCAGGAACTTGTGGCGCGCGAACCAGCTGCGCTTCTTGACGGGCGCCGGCGCGGGCATCCCCGGGTAGGGGCCGAGCGGGCTGTTCGGCGAAGGATTCGGCTGCGCGGGCGGGACGGGCTGCGACACGGAGTGCTCCAGGTGGGATCGAGGGCGCCGACCGGACGCGGTCGCCGCCATATCCCGAGACTCGCCGACCGGGCGGGCCGGGCACGTCAGCCGATCGGCCACACCCTGTGTGCCCGATCGGGTACGTCGGGTCGCCCAAGCGGTGCCCGATCGGGCGACGAGCGTGTCGGAGGCCGCCCCTAACCTGACGTGTATGTCAGCTGCCGACGCGTACGGGGCGGTCGCGCCGCATCCGGCGGCCTACCTGCCCCCTCTCCCCCAGTTCCGTGTGCCGGCCGCACCCCGGCGCGGCTGGGCGCGTGCGGGGACGGTCGGTGCGGTCACGATCGGGGCGTTCTCCACGATGGTGGCCATCTCGTTCGACTACGGATACCGGACGGCGGACGGTGCGCCGGCGCACTGGCTCGACCTCCTGGCTTTCTTCGTCGGGTTGACGCTCGCGGGGCTCCTCGTGCTGCGCCGCCGCTTCCCGGTGTACCTGTGCCTCGCCGCGAGCGCGGCGGCGATCCTGCTTCCGCTCGACTCGTTCGCTGCGCTGCTGACCCTGACGTGGGTCATCGCGACCGCCTCGACGCGCACCGCGTGGCTGTGCGGGGCAGCGGCCGCGACCGCGACGGGCGCCGCCTTCTGGAAAGACGCGGCCCGACCGCCGCAGGACATGGTGCTGGCGAGCAAGGACCAGATCACGGGGACGATCTCCTACGCATCCGCCGCCGGGTTCTGGACGGTCGCCCTCCTGTGCCTGGCCACCTTCGTCGGTGTCGGTCTGGTCCGCCGGTGGCGCAACGTCGCCGCAGCCGCGGTCGCCGACAAAGACGCCCACGTGGCCACCACGCACCAGCTCCGGGACCGCATGAGTCGGCAGGAAGAGCGTGAGCTGATCGCCCGCGAGGTCCACGACACGGTCGCCCACCACATCTCCCTCATCTCGCTGCAGGCCTCCGCACTCGAGGTCGACCGTGGCGCGGGCGGGCCGGAGGTGCGCGCCGCAGCCCAGCAGATGCGCTCCTCAGCCCAGCACGCGATCAGCGAGATGCGCGGCCTGCTGACCACACTGCGTACCGGGACCGAGGACAACCCCCTGCCCGGGGCCACCCTGGAAGATCTCGCCGGCCTGCTGGACAACCTGCGCCGACATGGGCGTTGGGTCACGAGCTCGGTCTACGTCACCGACGCACACACCGCCGCGCCCACACTGACCCGGGCGGTGTTCCGCATCGTGCAGGAGTCCGTCACCAACGCGCTCAAGCACGCCCCGGGCCAGCCCATCGAGGTGGACGTCCGCGCCAGCCGCCAGATCGGGGTCACCATCAGGGTCGTGAACCCCGTTCAGCCGGGCCCTACTACCCCAGCGCCCGGCACCGGGTCGGGCATCCTGGGGATGCGCGAACGAGCCGAGCGTCTCGGCGGCCGGTTCGACGCACGGGTCGACGGCGGATGGCACATCGTGACCGCCTACCTGCCCTGGGTATCCAACGACTGAGCCGTGTCGGTGGTCGCCTCTACGATCGCGGTGTGACCAGGGCCCTTGTCGTCGACGACGACTCACTTGTCCGCCGACTGCTGACGAGCATCTTGACCAGTCAGGGCATCGACGTCGTCGGCGAAGCGACCGACGGCGACGAGGTGATCGACGCGGTGAACGCCCACCACCCCGACGTCGTCCTGATGGACCTGCACATGGCGCGCGTCGGTGGCCTGGCCGCGATCGCTGAGCTCCAGCGTCGTCCAAACCCGCCCGCCGTCATCGCACTGACGTCCTTCGGCGACGACGACACCGTCCTGGCGGCGTTGCGCGCCGGCGCGAAGGGCTTCCTGTCCAAGGACTCCGACCCGGAGCACATCGCGGACGCGGTCGAACGCGTCGCCGCCGGCGAAGGGGCCCTCGACCCCGCCTCCGCCGGTGCGGCGATCCGCCACCTGACCCACGCACTCGACGACCGCCGCCAGGCCCGTGCCCACGACGCGCTCGCCGCACTGACCGACCGCGAACGCGAAGTCGCCGCACTCGTACCGTCCGGGCTGTCGAACGCAGAGATCGGCGCGCAAACCTACTGCTCAGAATCCACCGTCAAGGCCCACCTGTCTCGCGCCATGGCCAAGCTCGGCATCGCCTCACGCACACAGCTGGCCGTCCTCGTCGACCGCGCCGGGCACCCCACTGACGCGATGGGCAACTGACTGAATGGAGCTTCGCGCGTGTCTGCACTCAGTCGGACTGGGCGCGGATTCGACTCTGCCCACGTCCCACTAGGGCGTGTTGGTAAACCGGATCCGGGGTGGTTTCGGCGAGGCTGGGCGCATGACGGTCAGGCAGGAGATCTCGGACGAGTCGTGGGCGGTGCTG
>JAYTSH010000341.1:0-2995 GCA_043745755.1 Cellulomonas sp.
GCCAGGGAGTACAGCAGGACGCACAGCGTGACCGCGCTCGACACCGTGAGCATGAGCGCGGACAGCCGGTCCGCGACGAGGTCGATGCCGACGGGCGCGGCCCATCCCCCGATGTCGACGACGAGCGGTCCGGAGTCGGTGAGCACGAGCAGGGTCGCCGACACCGCGAGCACGATCGAGAGCGCGACGACGCTGATCGCGCGCTGCGCGCGCGGCTTGCGGTAGAGCGCGAGGGTGAGGCCCGCAGCGAGCAGCGGGACCATGACGGGCAGCGGGACGAGCCAGCCGGGATCGCTCACGGCGCGGTCCCCCCGTCCGGCGCGACCGGCGCGACTGGCGCGACCGGCGCGACCGGCATGGCCTCGCTCGTCTCGTCGCGGGTCTCGGCGGCCTCGTCGTCGAGCGACGCCGTGGTCTCGTCAGGGTCGGTGTCGGTGTCGAGGAACGCCCGCTCGTCGCGGGCGGCCAGCCGTGCGATGCGCCGGTCCTCGACGTCGTCCTGGACCTCGTCGTGCCCGTGCAGCTGCCACGAGCGGTAGGCCATCGCGAGCAGGAACGCGGTCATGCCGAGGGTGATGACGATGGCGGTGAGCACCATCGCCTGCGGCAGCGGGTCGCCCATGTCGCGCGCAGCCGCCTGCCCCAGGATCGGTGGCCGACCAGCCGCACCGCCCGCGACGAGCAAGAGCAGGTTCGCGCCGTTGCCGAGCAGGATCACGCCGACGAGCACGCGCGACAGGCTGCGCTCGAGCAGCAGGTAGACGCCCACGGTGAACAGCGCCGCGATGACGACGACGAGGACGAGGTTCGGGCTCATGTCGATCATCGGGCAGCCACGTCCTCGACCTCGTCGTCGACCTCGGAGCGCCGGTCGAGCTCGGCGCCGAGGGTCCGCAGGATGTCGAGCACCAGTCCGACGACGACGAGGTACACCCCGACATCGAAGAACAGCGACGTCACGAGGTGCACGGTCCCGAGCACCGGCACCGAGAAGTCCACGATCCACGACTGCAGGACCGACCCGCCCGCGAGCAGCCCGACGATCCCGACGCCCACCGACATGAACAGCCCGAGGCCGAGCAGCAGTCCGGGCTGGACCGGCGCGGCCTCACCCAGCTCGTAGCGGCCGCCCGCGAGGTACCGGACCGCGAGCGCGATGCCCGTCACCAGGCCCGCCGCGAACCCGCCGCCGGGGCCGTTGTGCCCCGAGAACAGCAGGTACACCGAGTACACGATCATCGTGTGGAACAGCAGCCGCGTCGTGACCTCGAAGATCACCGACCGGCGATGCGGCGCCAGGGTGCTGACGGCCCGGAGCCACTCGGCCGAGCGGGTGCTCGTAGCACTGGGTGCGGGCAGGTCGCGCGGGCGCCGTAGCACGGCCATCGGGTCGTGGTCGGTCGCCCACACCCGCGCGCCCACGTGGTCGTCGTCGATGCGCTGGATGGCAGCGCCCCGCCGTCGGAGGAAGACGAGCGACGCGACACCGGTCGCGGCCACGAGCAGGACCGAGATCTCGCCCATCGTGTCCCACGCCCGGATGTCCACGAGGGTCACGTTGACGATGTTCTTGCCGCCGCCGAACTGCAGCACCTCCGCGGCGAAGTCCGCCGACACGGGCGGGTGCGTCCGCGCGCCGGGCACCACGAGCGCGAGCCCGCCGACCGTCAGTCCGACGGCCAGTCCGACGGCGAGGCGCACCCACCGGCTCGCGGCGAGCGGCCGGTCGGAGAAGTACGGCGGGAGGCGGCGCAGCACGAGGACGAACACGACGAGCGTCACGGTCTCCGCGAGCACCTGCGTGAGCGCGAGGTCGGGGGCGCCGTGCAGCAGGAACAGCGCCGCGACCCCGTACCCCGAGACGCCGAGCAGGATGACGGCCTTGAGGCGCCGGCGGGAGCGGGCGGCGAGGATCGCGGAGGCGACGATCATGACTCCGAACACGGCCTGCGCGGGCTGGTCCCACGCGCGCACCGAGGCCGGCAGGGACGTGGTCGCGAGCAGCGGCAGCCCGACCGCCGCGGCGAACACCACGAGGATCAGGCCGAGGTAGATGGGCAGCGAGCCGCGCTGCGTGAACGCCGTGACGTTGCCGGCCAGGTCGTCGAGCCGGCGCATCATCCGGCGGTAGACGCGGTCGGCGTCGGGCGCGCGGGAGACCGCGGCCTGGAGCCGCTCGATGGGCCGCCGCCCCCAGAACGCCGCGAGGCCCACCGCGAGGACGAGCAGCGTGAGCAGGAGGGTCGGGGTCACGCCCGCCCAGAGCGTGAGGTGACCGGGCTCGCCGGGGTACGCGTCGGCGTGCGGCTCGAGCAGGTTCTGGCCGACGCCGGGCAGCAGGGCGACGATCAGCCCGAGGACGGCGAGCACGAGCGGCGGCAGGAGCAGCACGGACGACGGACGCGAGATCGTCGCCGGTTCCGCGGGGACACCACGCTCGACCGGGTGGAGGCGCGCAGCGGCGCTGGCGCCTCCGACGACGCCGCTCTCGACCACGTCCGCGACAGGTGCGCGGATGACGCTCGCCTTGGTCGCGAACGCACCCCAGAGCAGCCGCAGCCCGTACGCGACGGTGAGCACCGAGCCGACGACGACGGCCGCGAGGACGGTCGTCCCGACCCAGCGGCCGCCGATGAGGTGGGCGTGCGCGATCGCCTCGAGCGCGGCCTCCTTCGCGACGTACCCGGCGAACGGCGGCAGCCCGATCATGGACGCGACGGCGAGCGCGGCGACCGTCGCGGTCACGGGCAGCGCGCGCCCGACGCCGGACAGTCGGCGCAGGTCACGCGTGCCGGCCGCGGCGTCGACCACGCCGACGACGAGGAACAGTGCCGCCTTGAACATCGCGTGCGCGCCGAGGAGCGCGAGCCCGGCGAGGGCCGAAGCGCGCGTCCCCAGGCCGACGAGCAGGACGAGCAGGCCCAGCTGGCTGACCGTCCCGAACGCGAGCACGAGCTTGAGGTCGTGCTGGCGCAGCGCGCGGTACCCGCCGAGG
>JAYTSH010000342.1:0-4506 GCA_043745755.1 Cellulomonas sp.
CTGGTCGAGCGCGCTGATGCTCCACTCCTCAAGGCCAGCGTCGAACTCATGGGAGTCAACCTTCGACAGCGACCGCAGGTAGAGAAGCTCCTCGCTCAGGGTCAGCTGCTCGTGAAAGGCCATGGAGCTTGCCACGTAGCTGGGTCGTTCGGAAGCGACGACAGCGCCCATCCTGGGTTTGATGAGACCCGCCCCGAGGCGAAGCAGCGTGGTCTTCCCAGAGCCGTTCGGGCCACGCAGCCAGGTAACAGCACCGGGTTTGAACTCATGGGTGAACGATTCGATGACCGGCCGCCCACGCCCGTAACGGAAGAACACGGAATCAAATGCCAGCGGTGGGCTCATCGGGTGTCCTCACTCATGATGGCGTACCTGGGTGACAAGGCGAGCTGCAAGAAGTGAGGCGACGCCTGCGCCGGCAACCCCGGCGGCCAGCAGCTTCCAGGTCGTCTCGGGTTCGGAGGCCGCCGACCCGGCGATCATCGCCGCTGCCAGGATCGCGACGAAGGCAGATCTGAATACTTCTCCCAACGGCATCTCGTCGTCACGCGAGCTTGCGCCGACCGCCGTCCCCCGTGCGAGCTCAGGGATCACCACGACGTTGGTGGCTGCGATCGCCAAGAAGACGGCGGACACCACAACGAGGGGGCCAGGGACTCCGGCGAACGCGTCGTACCGCACAGCCAGCACCGCGGTGACCAGCGAGAGCGCAAGCGCGGGGATGAGCACCGCGCCGACAGAGTGAGTCATCTCGCGGATCCCCGAGCCGCTCACGAGCCGGATGAGCAGGGATCGGTCGACCGCGGTGGGCAGGTCGAGCGGGGTCGCGACGAGCGTGGCAAGGAGATATCCGGCGGCGTAGACGACGATCACGGCGACCTCCGGCTTGGCGTACGGGTTGTCGAGCGTGGGCAGCCCTCGGGCCAACGCCTCGAAGTTGATCATCAGCACCGTCACGATCGCCGTGAAACCGATCACGATCGATGACTTCTTGCGTCCCCGGGCACGCCAAAGGAAAACCCACAGCGGCATCGACACCCTGGCCCGGCGACGCGGCACGGCGATCGAGCTCGCGTCGACCTCCGGGACTCTCCTCGACAGCTGGACGAGTCGATCCAGCGCGATCCACACCGCAAGTCCGCCTGCTGCCGCCAGCAGACCAAGACCCGACAGGTCAGCTGCGGGCAGAGCCCCGCCACCGCCACCGCGAGCGCCCAGCTGCTGCAGCCCCACGCCGAGGACGAGGCCAGCGGCCACGTAGAAGTACTGAGGAACAACAACGCCCTGCGCAAGCACTGCCCCGTGCGCCACCACATCACGAAGCAGCAGGGCCGCCGACGGTACGGCGACCACTGGGACCGCCAGCGCGAGGGCTTCGGCGATGCCCGCGCCTGAGAGCAGCTGCACGACGATGCTCATGGAGAGGAAGGCCGGCGCCAGCATGATGGCCTGCCTGCGGACCGCCTTGGACGTCGCGCGGTAGTAGGCCTCTCCCGGCGCCGCGCCGACGAGCAGCGACAGATCGCTCGCCCGACCGAGCTCTGCGGCGTAGTTGTCCTGCCCGCGGCGAACACCTCCGATCGCGAAGAGCACGCACACGATCAGCAGCGGGACCTGGGGCCGGTCCGGCGTGATCCTGTAGACGTTCGCGAGCGGGATCGCCACCAACGTGATCACGACGAGCTCGAAGAATACGAGGTCCCGCCTCGTGCTCGGCATCATCGCCGACAGCACGGGAAATGAATCGCGGACCCGCGCGAGCGCAGGCAAAGCCTCGAGTGGCTCGCGCGGGTCCACGAAACCAGCTCCTTCAGTCGAGATTTGGGCGACGACCGGTCAGAGCATCGTCGCGTACTCGATAGCGAACCTGATCCCGACCTTCTGCAGCACAGCCTTGATCAGGACGACGGTCCAGCTCATCCCGAATGCCGCAGCGGCTGCGACCGCAGCAGCGAAACCCCACCAGGTGCTGAGGTAGTTGACGATCGTGATCGCCAGGTTGGCGGCAACACTTGCCGCACCCAGAAGGTACTGGCTGATCCCGAAGCCTTCGAATCCGGGGTTTGAGTTCATCAGGATCCACGCCACGGTGAGGGCGATCGCTGCCGCCGGCAGAGCGGACGACTTGGTCAAGCGTTCAGCTTTCATTATTGTCTCCTATCCTAATCACTGGAGTCGGCACGTTTGTGACGCCGAGCGAACGGTAGCAACTCAATGCTAAGCCATCACTGTGACATATATCACACGTCGAAGACCAACCGATTCGATGTTCCGAAACGATTGAGGCTGGTATACACCTGCGCGCGGGGGAGAATCCCGGGCATGGGCGCCGCGACCCGTGCTGTGATGCGCAGCGAACAGAACCGAGAGCGCCCGACGCCGACCCCGACATCTGGCCAGCTCGGAACGTTGTACATGCGATGTGTGCGTGGGGTGCTCACCGCTACGGTCCCAGCATGACGATGCAGACACCGTCGAGCGCTCACGGAGCCACGGCCGGTGTCGTTCTGCTGTGCACCCTCGCGGGCTGCTCGGCGAGCCCGCCCGAGGCGCCGGTCAGCGCCGCGGCGTGGGCCGACAGCCCTCTCGCGCGTACCTGGGCGCATACCGGAACGCGGGCACCGCACGCCAGGTCGCGACCGCGGTCCGCTGGGGCGAGGCCGTCGCGGCGTGCATGAAGCCGGAGGGCTTCGAGTACGTGCCGTTCGACGGGATCACCGTCAGCACGTTCTCCCCGGACCCGGGCTCGGGGTCGCCGGCCTGGACGGCGGAGTACGGCTACGGCATCACGTCGCGGCGCAGCGTCACCCGGTCGCAGCCCGACGACCAGCATGCCGACCCGAACCAGCCGATCGTCGCCGCGATGAGCCCGGCGCAACGGGACGCCTACAACGCCGCGCTCTGGGGGGACCCTGCAGGCGACCTCGGCACCCCGCCCGGATCTGAGGTCGGGTCCGCGGCTCCGGCCGACCGCGGCTGCGCCGGGAGCGCGACCACATCGACGGGCAGCGACTGGCAGCACGACCCGACCTGCACACAGCTCGATGCCGACTACACAGCCCTGCTGGCGCAGGTCGACGCGGATCCCGGTGTCGTGGCGACGCTGGCCGACTGGCGGGCATGCATGGCCGCCGGCGGCCGGGCTCACGACGCCGTCCGATGCCCGGATCTCCATCCAGAGCGCGATGGACGGGCTGGCCGGGCCCGACACCTCGGTGTCTGACACCGGGGCGCTCGCCGAGCTGCGCGGCCGCGAGATCGACCTCGCGGTCGACGATCGGGCCTGCGCCGTGAACGCTCGCGTTGATCGCACCCGCATCGACGTCCAGCGGAGCCTCGAGTCGGCGTATGTCGAGTCGCACCGCGCGGGGCTCGACGCGTGGATCGAGCTCTATGGCGGTCTCAGAGTGAGCGGGCACAGATGAGATCAAATCGTTACTCGGTTCCGGTGCGAGCGATGTCACAGACACAGTAACTTTCCGTCGACACGTGCGGCACTATGACGGCCGCGGTCACGAGCAGGGGGCTCATCATGACGACGCCAGTCCGCGCGCTCCGGTCACCGGTGCGCGCGACCTTGACCTCGCGTCCCCGCACTGCGCGTGCGCTGCCTCCCCGCCAACGGTCTGCCAACTGCGTCCACCGCAGCCCCGCCGAGGAAGGCCAACCATGAGATCGACCACACGGACCAGCGCGGCGGCACTCGGGTGCGGCCTGCTCCTCCTCGTCGCGGGCTGCTCGAACGACACCGGCCGGGGCGATACCTCCACAGCCAGCCCTGACGCGACGGCCAAGGTCGGCCCGCTCTCGGCCTACTTCGAACGGCTGGCCGGCGGGCAGAACCAGGACGACATGAAAGAGCAGGCGCAGCGGTCCGAGGAGATCGTCGCGACCTGCATGCGCGAGCAGGGCTTCGAGTACGAGCCGCAGGACATGTCGCAGGCCATGACGGTCGTCACCGAGGACAAGGACGCTCCCGCCTACGGCTCGGCGGAGTACGCGGCCAAGCTCGGTTACGGCATGTCGACGCAGATGGAGGCCGCCACGGACGCGGGCGCCCAGCCGGACAAGCAGTGGGTGGACCCGAACGCCGACTACGTTGCCGCGATGTCCGAGACCGAGCGGCAGGCCTTCTACCAGGCGCTGTACGGCAAGGGCATGGCGGCCGACGCGCCCGACCCGGAAGCGGTGCAGGCGTACGACTGGCAGACGTCGGGCTGCCAGGGCAAGGGCCAGCACGAGGCCTACGACTCCGGCCTCAATGCTGCCAGCACCGACCCTGCCTTCACCTCGCTCCAGGAGGAGTTGAACAAGGTCTGGGAGACAGTCTCGACGGACCCGGCCATGACTGCCGTCGACGCGGAGTGGTCGCGCTGCATGGCCGACGCGGGCTCCGACTTCGCGACGCCGCAAGCCGCGATGAACAGCATCTCGGCGCGGATGGACACGCTCTACAACGTGTCGTCCGCGAACGGCGACGGGAGCGAGATGGCAAGCGGGACCGCG
>JAYTSH010000343.1:0-8756 GCA_043745755.1 Cellulomonas sp.
GGCGCCGGGCGGACGTCGACCGGCGGGACCGTCGCGTTGCCGTGGTGGTCCTTGCGACGGTCGCGGGACCGGCGCAGGCGTTCCTGGAGCTTCGCAAGGGCGAGGTCGAGGGCCGCGTAACGGTCGTCCGCGCATGCCTCGGCGCGGATCACAGGACCCTTGTCGATGACCGTGAGCTCGACGCGCTCGGCGCTCTCCGCCTGACGGGGGTTGCGCTCGTGCGTCACCTCGACGTCGATGCGCTGGGCTTGGGGCGCGAGCAGATCGAGCTTGGCCAGCTTGTCGACGGCGTGCAACCGGAACTTCTCCGGGACCTCCGTGTGACGGCCTGTGACCACGATCTCCATGTGAACCTCCTGGAGGGAAGGGCGAGATTCTCGTACCGCCCGGTGATGTGCTTGGGGCGCCCCGAGGGGCGAACGACCGCCACCACCTCCTCCCGCACCGGGTGCCCGCTCAGTGGACGAATCACGTCCACGAGCTGTCGCTCCACCGATGCCGTCGGTTCGTTGACTCACGCTAGACCGGCTCCGCGACAACTTCCACTCGCCCCGCGGTTCCGCCGGGTGAAGGTGTTGCGGCGATCGTCAGGGCGCCGATCACGACCGCCCCGGCCAGCGTGAGCGCCTGCTCGCACGCAGCCAGCGTCGCGCCGGTCGTCAGGACGTCGTCGAGCAGCAGGACCGTGCGCCCCCGGACCGCCGCCGCAGAGTGCCGGCGCACGACGACGTGTCCCGCGAGGTTGCGCGAGCGGGCGCGCGCACCGAGCCCGACCTGGTCCCGTCCCCGACCCCGGCGGACGAGGACGGACGCGGCGACCGCGGGCAGGCCCTCGGTCGAGCATCCCCGAGCCGCCGCCCGCGCGAGGCGCCCGACGACGTCATCCCCCCGGCGCCGACGCGCGGCCGCCGAGGATGGTGCGGGCACGACGAGCAGACCGTCGGGTGTCGTCCCGCCGCGCAGGGCAGGGACGAGGTGGCGGACGCCTCGGTCGAGCGCCGCCTCGAACCGCCCGCCGACGTCTGCTCGGCCCCGGTCCTTCCAGGCCACCACGAGCTCACGCATCCGACCTGTGTAGGGGGCGAGCGTCCACACGGGGAGGATCGGGCGGCCGTCCATCCGGTCGAGCCGCCCGGCCGCAGCCTCGCACCGCCACGGCGGGCCGCCGATCAGGACGAGGCACTGCGCGCACACGACCTCGTCGTACGCACCACAACCTGGGCAGGACACAGGCAGGACGAGCCCGCCCAGGTCGACGAGCCCGCCGACGAGCCCGCCGACGAGCCCGCCGACGAGCCCGCTCGGGAACCGCCGTGTCCGTCCGTCGCTCCGCGTCGCTGTCGTCGGCACGCCGCCATCGTGTCGACCTCGGTGGCGGCGCGCAGACCCCGTCCACAGGCTCCGGTTCAGCTCAGCCCGGCAGATAGGGGTCGCGTGCACCCGTCGCAGCGACGACCCAGCTCTGCCCGGACCGCCAGAACAGCCGCCCGTCGGACGTCGCTGCGTACAACGCCCGCTCGCCCTTGCCTCCGGCGATGGTCACCGCGTCGTCGAGCGTCGGCAGGGCACGCGTCTGACCAGCGAGGGGCACGACGTGGTAGGCAGCGGCGGTCGCCGCACCGGATCGGCCGAGGACGCCGAGGGTCGAGTCGTCCACCCAGACGACGCGGGTCGCATCGACGAGGGTGGATCCGACACCGAGCGCCGCACCGAGCTGCTGCGGTCGCTCCTTGTCGTCCCGCATCACGGCTGCGACGTCGAGCGTGAGCCCGTCTGCCCCGCTCGACAGGACGGCTATCCGGGTGCCGTCCCGCGAGACCCGCAACGACCGCACGGTCCGCCCCGCGAGCCAGTCGGCGCCGACGGCGACCAGCTGCCCGTCCGCCCTGACCGCGTCCAGCGAGCCGCTCGCACCGACGTGCGCGGTCCACGCCCAGCCGAGCCGGTCCACCGACGGCGGCACGAGCCCGGGCGCCTGGAGCAGCACCTTCGCGGGCGCTTCGGCGGTGGGCGCCAGGACGAGCGAGCCGGTGCCGGAGAGCAGGACTCGCACCGTGCCGGCCTCGTCGCGCGCGGCGTCATGGGCCGCCAGCCCGGCCAGCGAGCCCACCCCGTCGACGGGCACCAGCGCGCCCTTCGACATCGTCGTCAGGACGTCGCCCTGCAGGGCCTCGAGCGGCGCTTCTGAGTCGATCCCGCGCTTCAGCACAGTCGGCGTCGTCGTGAGCGGGACACCTCCCGCCCTGACGTCGACCCCGCTCACGCGGGGGATCCGGAGCGTCGCCTCGATCTGCGCGAGGAGCAGAGCCCGTTCCGCCGCATCGGCGAGCGCCGCCCCCGACAAGCCGACCTCGGCAGTTCCGTCGGCGGCGATCGGCACGGCGTCCGGGGTCAGCTCGACGCCGTCCGGGACCGCCGTGCGCACGCCGTCCCGGAGCCACGCCGACGGGCCAGCGAGCAGCGCCTGCATGACCGAGGTCGCGAGGTTGCGCACCGGGAACCACCGGACGTCGGGAACGAGGTTGCTGTTGTCAGGAGACAGGAAGTAGATCGCGGCCGACCGGTACACCTGCTCGAAGCTCGGCGCCGACAGCACGACTCCGTCGTCGAGCAGCGAGATCCGCCACTGCCTGGAGCTGTCCTCGACGAGGTCGAAGACGAGCGACTCCTGGGCCCCCGGCACCGCCTCGGCGTACTGGCCGTGCACGTCGATCCGTGCCGCGACGGTGAGCTTGACCTGGACCTGCGTGTCGGACACCAGTGTGATCTCGGGGATCGACGACGTCGGGTAGACCACGACGCGCTCGCGCGGTCGCCAGGTGCCGCGCGCCTCCCCGGCCAGGTACTCGCGCGCCACGCTGAAGTCGTTGTTGACGTCGGAGCTGGGGTCACGGCTGAAGCCGGCCGCGCTCGCGGTGAGGAACCCCTGGACGATCGCCACGGGTCCCGCACCGGGGTCGGGCCGCTCGCCGAGCGGGCTGAGCGGACCGGGCTCGCTGACCTCGTTGACACCGACACCGACAGCGCCCGACGTGGGGATCGCCGCGCACGCCCCGAGGAGCAGCGCCACGAGCAGAGCGAGCGCAGGGAGCACGGCGAGGGGCGTGCGGCGGACGGGCCTACGGGCGGTGGTCATCGGGCGTCCAGGTGGTCGAGGTCCGAGTCCGGCTCGAGGTCGGAGTCCGGCTCGAGGTCAGGCAGGTCGGCCGGGTCCACGCCGGTGCGCTCGACCGGGGCCGCGACGTCCGGCGGCCGCACCGGTTCCAGCGGCAGCGGTGAACCGGTCAGACGGATCCCGGCGCGCCGGGGCAGCGTGAGCCGGAAGCACGCACCCTGCGACGGACGGCTCCAGACCTCGAGCCAGCCGCCGTGCAGATGGGCATCCTCGAGCGAGATCGCGAGCCCGAGACCCGAGCCGCCGGTCGTCCGCGCCCGCGCCGGGTCGGCGCGCCAGAACCGGTCGAAGACGTGCTCGCTCTCCTCGAGTGTCATCCCGACGCCCGTGTCGCGCACCGTGACCGCGACAGCCGCGGCGTCGGCGGCCAGTGTGACCTCGACCGTCGTGCCCTCCGCGTGCTCGATCGCGTTGACCAGCAGGTTGCGCAGGATGCGTTCGACCCGACGCTGGTCGATGTCGGCCTGGCAGCGCTGCTCGGGCAGGACGACGCTCAGCCACGACCCCTTGCGCTCGGCGAGCGAGGCGGACTGCTCGACGACAGCGGTCACGGCATCGCGCACGTCTCGACCCTCGGCGTCGAGGACTGCGGCGCCGGCGTCGAACCTGCTGATCTCCAAGAGGTCGACGAGCAGGTCCTCGAACCGGTCGATCTGCATGAGCAACAGCTCGGCAGAGCGCTTGATCCCGGGCTCGAACTCATCGCGCGAGGCGTGCAGCACCTCCCCGGCCATGCGGATGGTCGTGAGCGGCGTGCGCAGCTCGTGGGACACGTCGGACACGAACCGGCGCTGGAGCGCACCAAGCTGCTCCATGCGGATGATCTGCTCCTGGAGGCTCTCCGCCATCTCGTTGAACGACCGGCCGAGCGTCGCGAGCTCGTCCTGGCCGCGCACGGGCATGCGCTCCTCGAGGTGCCCGTCCGCGAGGCGCTCAGCGACCTGGGCCGCGATCCGGACGGGACGGACGACCTGCCGGGTGACGATCCAGGTCATCGTGCCGAGCAGGACCACGAGCGCAGCGCCCGCGATCGCGAGCATCCGTTGGAGGAAAGCCAGCCGCTCCTGCTCGGACTGGAGGCTGTACAGGAAGTAGAGCTCGTAGGTGCCTGCCACCGGGACGGTGACCGTCTGGCCGACCACGACCGCAGGCTCGACTCTCGGCGCGCCGGACTGGATGACCGTCGCCGACGGCCAGGCGGCCGACTGCCAGCGCTGCCCCTTGCCCGCCTGGGTCTGCGACCGCAGGTCCGGGCCGATCAGCGAGACCAGGCTCGAGTCCGACGCCATCGGGATCACCAGGACGGGCATCGCCTGACCCGGAGCCCGGAGCATGAAGACCTCGCGGTCACCCGAGCCGCCCGAGCTGAGCGCGAGCACGACGTCGTTGATGAGCTGCTGGACCTCGGTCGAGGTCGTCGCCGTCGACGAGTCGAAGGTCGCCTGCGCCTGCTGGGTGCCGCGGGCGCTCTCCTCGAGAACCTGGTCGACGCGCGGCGTGAACAACCCGTTGCGGATCCGGTCGGAGAGGTAGACGCCGAGACCAGCAAGGGTAGCGAGACCGATCGCGAGCGTCGTGGCGATGACGCGCAGCTGTAGCGACGAGCGCCAGGAGCGAGCGAGCGCGCGCGGTCGGCGGGCGAGCCGGACGCGGATGAGGCGCCACGCTCGTCGCGCGCGCGCTGACACCGTCGCACTCACTGCGGCGTGACGCCCGCCTTGTACCCGACGCCGCGGACAGTGACGACGATCTCGGGCCGTTCGGGGTCCGCCTCGATCTTCGAGCGCAGACGTTGGACGTGGACGTTCACGAGGCGCGTGTCGGCCGCGTGCCGGTAGCCCCACACGCGTTCCAGGAGCACCTCGCGGGTGAAGACCTGCCACGGTTTGCGTGCGAGCGCCACGAGGAGGTCGAACTCGAGCGGCGTCAGCGAGATCGGGGCGCCCGCGCGGGTGACCCGGTGGCCCGTGACGTCGATCGTCAGGTCACCGATCGCCAGGTGCTCGGGCGCGGGGTCGTCGCTGTGCCGAAGCCGCGCGCGCACCCGAGCGATGAGCTCCTTGGGCTTGAACGGCTTCGAGATGTAGTCGTCCGCCCCCGACTCGAGCCCGAGCACGATGTCGACGGTGTCCGTCTTGGCCGTGAGCATGACGATGGGCACGCCGGACTCGGCCCGGATCAACCGGCACACCTCGGTGCCGTCCTTGCCCGGCAGCATCAGGTCGAGCAGCACCAGATCCGGCGCGGACGCCCGGAACACGGCCAACGCACCGTCGCCGTCCGCGCAGAACACCGGCTCGAACCCCTCCGAGCGCAGCACGATCCCGATCATCTCCGCCAGCGCGGTGTCGTCATCGACGACGAGCACTCGACCCTTCATGCGCACATGATCGCATCGCGCGCCCGATCCATGGGGACGTCCGTGCGCAGATCACCCCTCCGCACGGCCCGAACGGCCCGAACGGCCCGCGCACACGGCCCGAACGGCCCGCGCGCACGGCTCGCGCCTCGGCCGACGACGCCCATCTGTCTCGCACCCCACGGCACCGCACCGTGGCACGATGTGCCGGCCAGGCCGGATCGTGCCTCGACAGGCCGACTGCGGCACGCGATGGCGTCGGACCTGCAAAGATCCACGATGGAGCCGACGACGAACCAGGAGCGCTTGCGATGACCAGCCCGCACGAGGACACGCCCCGGCCGCCGGGCTGGGCGCTCCCGAACCCGAGCACCCCCCCTGCTGCCGGTCCGAGCGCCGGGACGGGCGGGCCTGCTGCTCCGGGCGGGCCCGCGGCACCCGGTTGGGGACCTCCTCCGGGGAGCGCGCAGCCGCCGGGCTGGGGACCGGTCCCCCCACGGGCTCAGCCGCCCGGCTGGGGACCCACCCCCGGCTACGGCGGCCCCGGCTACGGTCAGCCCGGCCCGCCGCCGGGGTACGGTGCGCCCCCCTGGCGACCGCCGGCGCTGCAGCCCGGCATCGTCCCGCTGCGCCCTCTGGGCCTGGGCGAGATCCTCGACGGGTCGTTCCGGGCGATCCGGGCGAACCCGCGCGTCATGTTCGGCCTCAGCGCGGCGGTCGTGGCGGTCGTCGTCGCCATCCAGGCCGTCCTCACCTGGTATGTCGGCGGACTGCTGGCGGGCGCCGTCGACGACGTCGCGCGATCGGTCGACCCGACCGGCGAGCTCGGACTCGCGGACCAGTTCGGGCCGTCGTTGGCGACCATCCTCACCACGCCGTTCGTCGCACTCGCGACGACCCTCCTGACCGGGCTGCTGATCGTGTCCGTGAGCCGGTCGGTCATCGGCCAGAAGATCAGCATCGGTGAGGTCACCCGGATCGCGCGCGGACGCATCTGGTGGGTCGTCGGCTTCACGGTGCTGCTCGGGCTCGTCTGGGCGGTCGCCTTCGCGGTGTACGGCGGCTCGATCGCGCTGCTCGCCAGCCAGAAGCAGTGGGGCGCGCTGGCCGCCGTGGCACTCGTCGGCGGCCTCGCGCTCCTCGTCGCGGTGGTGTGGGTCACCGTGCGGACGCTGCTCGTGCCGGCCGCGCTCATGCTTGAGGGGGCCGGGTTCTGGGCCACCGTACGGCGCGCCTGGCTCCTCACTCGGGGCGGCTTCTGGCGCCTGTTCGGCATCTACCTGCTCGTGCAGGTGATCGTCGGCATCGTCGCATCGATCATCGTCTATCCCGTGAGCATCCTGTCGCTGCTCCTGTTCCGGGACCCGACGATGACCTCGTTCGGGCAGATCGCGCTCACCTCGGCCGGCTCGGTCGTCGCGCAGACCCTGTCGACCGTCTTCTCCGCCGCGGTCATCGCACTGCTCTACATCGACGTGCGCATGCGTCGTGAGGGCCTCGACGTCGAGCTGGCACGGGCCGCAGAGACGGCCGCGTGAGCGACCGGCTCCTCGCGCTCGCCGCGTCCGCCATCCCGGTCACCCCGGGCGCGGACGAGGCACGCTCATGGCTCAAGGACGAGCTTCTCGATCCCGTCTACCACAGCAGCCGCAGCCTCCTGCAGCGGTTCTTCGACTGGCTCCAGCAGCAGTTCGACGGAGCGCCGCGATTCGGCGCTCCCTCGCTGGTCGTCGCGGCCGTCGTGGTCGGCGTCCTGCTCGTCGTCGCGGCGAGCGCATTCTGGGCGGCCGGTCCGGTGCGCCGATCCCGCCGGGTGCGCTCCGCCGGCGCGCTGCGCGCAGGGGACGACCGCCGGACGGCCGACCAGCTCCGGGCCGCCGCCGACGAGGCCGCAGCGCAGGGTCGTTGGGGCCTGGCCGTCGCCGAGCGGTTCCGTGCGATCGTGCGTGACCTG
Source organism: Cellulomonas sp. (assembly GCA_043745755.1). Classification (GTDB taxonomy): domain Bacteria; phylum Actinomycetota; class Actinomycetes; order Actinomycetales; family Cellulomonadaceae; genus Cellulomonas_A. The sequence goes on from JAYTSH010000343.1 coordinate 7,489, forward strand.
GAGCAGCGCACGGTGCTCGACGACCGCCCGGGTCGCACGGCCGACGAGGCGGTGGATGCCGCCGCGGCGCGGCTGCCCGAGCTCGACGCCGACCTGCGTCGCGCGGCCCGCCGGTTCGACGACGCCGTCTACGGAGACGGGCCAGCCGACGCCGCTGACGACACGTGGCTGCGTGGCCTCGACGACGCCGTCGTGCACGCCAGGGTGTCGGCGCGGACGTCGACGGCCAGGTCCGACGGGCTCGTGTCCGACGCGGGGCCCCTGTGAGCGCGGCGAGCGTGGCCGGTGCGGCACCGGTCATCGGCGACGGCACAACCACGCGGAGCCGTGCCCACAGCCGGTGGCGGCGCGCGCGCGGGCCGCTGGCCGTCGTCGGCGTCATCCTGCTCACGGCTCTGCTCTCGGCTCTGCCCGAGCCCCGCACGTCGACGATCGCGCTCGCCCCGGACAACCCCCAGCCCAGCGGCGCACGCGCGGTCGCCCAGGTGCTCGGACGCCACGGTGTCACCATCGACTACGTGCGCACGACGTCCGCGGTGACGGCTCGCGCGACTGCCGGCACGACACTCCTCGTGACGAGCGACTACCTGCTGGGCCCGGACCAGATCGACCGCCTCGCGCACACGGGCGCCGACCTGGTCCTGCTCGCACCGAGCTATCTGCTCGACGCCGTGACCGACGCCGCCAGGACGTCCTGGGCACCCGGCGCGGTCTCGACCGCGCCGCGGACCCCGCAGTGCGCCGACGCTGACGCCCAGGCCGCGGGCACCATCTCCGGGACCGCGGACGGGTTCGAGGCGCTCGGACCGTCCGCGACCGTCTGCTTCCCGGCCGCGAGCACGCAGCGGAGCAACGGCGCGTACCTCGTCGTCGAGGGCAGCCGGCGCATCACGGCGTTCGCCGACGCAAGCCTCGTCAGCAACGCCCGCATCACCGACGACGGCAACGCCGCGCTCGTCCTGCGTGCGCTCGGCCGCCACGAGCACCTGACGTGGTACGTGCCGTCGCTTGCGGACACCGGCTCGGACACCGCGACCGGGCCCTCGCTCACCGATCTGCTGCCGCCCGTCGCACCGGTGCTGGCGCTCGAGCTGCTGCTCGTCGCGGTCGTCGCCGGCCTCTGGCGCGCACGACGGCTCGGCCGGGTCGTGACCGAGCCGCTCCCCGTGACGGTGCGGTCGGCCGAGACGACACGCGGGCGCGGACGTCTGTACCGTCGCTCGCGCTCGTACGGGCATGCGGCTGCGGCGCTGCGGGCCGGCACCGCG
>JAYTSH010000344.1:0-20015 GCA_043745755.1 Cellulomonas sp.
CCGCAACCCGCACGACCCGACCACCACAGATCGGCGCAGGGCCCGATCTGCGGCCCGCGCGAGCGGCGACGACTGGTACGTCGCCCGGAGAGAGGACGCCATGACCGACCGCCTCGAGCTGTTGCCCGCCGTCGACGTCGCCGGTGGGCAGGCAGTCCGCCTCGTCCAGGGCGAGGCCGGGTCGGAGACCGGCTACGGCGACCCGCTCGCCGCAGCCGTCGACTGGCAGCTCGGCGGAGCCGAGTGGATCCACCTCGTCGACCTCGACGCGGCGTTCGGTCGCGGGTCGAACGCGCCGCTCCTCGCGGAGGTGGCGGCCGAGCTCGCAGGCAAGGGTGTCAAGGTCGAGCTGTCGGGGGGCATCCGCGACGACGCGTCGCTCGAGCGGGCGCTCGCGACCGGCGCCACGCGCGTCAACCTGGGGACCGCGGCGCTCGAGGACCCGAAGTGGACGGCCAAGGTCATCGCGAGCCACGGCGCCGCGATCGCGGTCGGGCTCGACGTGCGGGGGACGACGCTCGCCGCACGTGGCTGGACGCAGGAGGGCGGGGACCTCTGGGAGGTCCTCGCCCGTCTGGACGAGGCGGGCTGTGCACGCTATGTCGTCACCGACGTGACGAAGGACGGCACGCTGCGCGGACCGAACTTGGACCTGCTGCGCGAGGTGTGTGCCCGCACGCACGCGCCCGTTGTCGCGTCGGGAGGCATCTCGAGCCTCGCCGACCTGGAGGCGCTGCGCACGCTCGTGCCACTGGGCGTCGAGGGTGCGATCGTCGGCAAGGCCCTCTACGCGGGTGCGTTCACGCTCCCGCAGGCCCTGGACGTCGCCGGGCGGCCCTGAGCGTGGCGGGTCGCGAGCTGCCGGCGGCGTCTCCGTTCGCGGGCGACGACGGCTCGTGCGACCCCCGGCTCAGCGCCGCCCTCGCGGCGTACGGCCGCGGTGACTGCCCGCTAGCCCAGGTCGTAGCGGCACTCGCGGGTACCCGCGTCCTCGTGCCCGTGCTGGCCGCCCTCGAGGCGGCCGACGTCGTCGAGGTGGGCGATCATCGGCACACGATTGACAAGGAGGCGTCCGCCGGGATCGTCGCGCTCCGGGCCCCCGACGGCCGGACCGCGCTGCCCGTGTTCTCGTCCGTCTCGACCATGGCGGTCTGGCGGCCCGACGCCCGACCGGTCCCGTCGGACATCGCCCGCGCGGCCCTGTCCGCCGTCACCGAGCAGTGGGAGCTGATCGTTCTCGACCCCGGTGGTCCCACGACCGTTCTCATCCCGCGGCCCGCCGTGTGGGCCCTCGCGCAGCAGCAGGAGTGGCGGTCGGCGGTCGTGCGGACGGAGGGCACCGACACGGTCGACCGACGGCTCCGTTCGGCGATCGGCAGGGCGGTCGGCGGTGTGGCCGGCGTGGTTGCCGCGGATGCGGTCCCAGGTCGGCGCGCCGAGGTCGCCGTCGTCCTGACCCTCGTCCCGGGGCTGGACCGCACACGGCTCGACGATGTCCTTCGGCACGTCAACGCAGCCCTCGCTGCGGACGAGACGGTCACCGCGTCCGTCGACTCCCTCGAGCTGCGGCTGGTCGCCGGACCCTGACCGGTTCGATCAGCGACGCCCTCGAAGCACCCGGGCGACGGCGAGTACGACCAGCGCGGCGAGGACCTGACCGCCGAGGATCACCCGGTTGACGTCGAGCGCAGGGTGCCAGTGCACCCCGTGGGAGTCCACGAGGTAGACCCCGATCGGCCGGACGTGCACGCCGAGCCCGCTGCCGCCGCCCGACCCCGTCGCGGGCGTCTGCCAGAGCGCGCAGACCTCTGCGTCGCCGCTGTCGGTCGCGCTCGCGCCGCTCGAACCCCCCCGGCCGGTCGACCGTCCGCGTCGTCGTTCCCGTCGCGCGGATAGCGGGGCCCCGCGTCCTGCCCGCCGCCACCGCCCGAACCACCCATGACCTTTGCCACCGGGATGATCGTGACGCCGTCGCACTCGAACGGCTCACCGAACACGCGCTTGACCGACAGGATCTCGCTCGCGACCCGGACGACTGACGCAGGGTCGAACTGGACGTCTGCCATAGGAGCTCCTTACTCAGGGGTGGATGCATCCACCCCTGGCAGAATCAGCTCGCCGCCGGGCGGGTTCAAGGGCGCGGGCTCGCGCGTGCAGGACCTACTTGGTGCAGGACGGCGACGGAGTGAAGCCCGACTCGTCGGCGAGCAGTGTGCGCAACGTGCTCACGGGCAGGATGAAGCTCTGACCAGTCGTGTTCTTCGCGTAGACGACGCCGACGACCCGGCCGGCGGAGTCGAGCGCGGCCGACCCGGAGCTGCCCGGCGCGACTGCAGCGTCTGTGACGAGTACCTGCCCGAAGTTCTCGTTGAGCGGGTCCGTGGTCTCCCCGATGACGTGCCCGCTCGTGACCGTGAGCTGCCCGCCGAGCGGGTACCCGACGACCGTCACAGCGTCACCGGCGACCGGGTCGGTGTCGGCGAGCACCGGCGCGGCGGGCAACGGCTCGGCGGTGCGGACGATCGCCAGGTCGGCGAGCGCGGCGGTGGTGGCCGCGGTTGCGGCGACGTCGCGCCCGTCATAGGTGCTGATCTGCAGGTCGGCCGAGTCCGCGACGACATGCCGGTTGGTGATCAGTGTTGTGGAGTCGAGCGCGAATCCCGACCCGGTCGACAGCGACGAGCACCCCACGTTGCGGATCCGCACCGTCATCCGTCGTGCGGCGTCGAAGCCGTCGGGGGACAGGTTCCCTGTCTCCGTCGTGGCCGGGCTCGGTAGCGCGACCGATGACGGGACGAAGTCGGTCGGCATCGGACCCGGCATCGTCGGCAGCGAACCGCAACCGACGACGAGCGCCACGGTCCCCACGGCGACGAGGCCGCGCACGCCCGCGCGGAGCGGGCTCACTTCTTGAGCTCGCGCTGCAGAGCCGCGTTCGCGTCCGTGGCCGCTCCGCAGACGGTCTGGACGTCCGTGCGGAACCGCGCCAGGTCGGCCTGGACGTACGCGCCCGGGTTCTCGAGGTAGCCGATGAGCTTGTACTGGCCGTCGATGCAGCTGCTCAATGCCGTGGCGACATTCCCGGCAGCCGCCGAGATCCGTTGCTGGTAGTCGACGAGCTGGCGCTGGATCGCGCGGTCGTCGCCGAGCTGGGCCTTCTCGTCGGCGAGCTCGATGATCCGGGCCTGGGCGGTCGCCAGCTGGTCGCGGGTCGCGGTCAGGTCACTGGTCGTCGCCTCGAGGTCGGCGCGAGCCTGCGTGAGATCTGCCCCTGTGGTACGGGCGGCCGCTTCCCACTCGTCACTGCGGCGCTCGTACGCGCGAGTGGTCATCAGCAGGTACGTGGCGAGGCCAAGGGTCAGCGCCAGCAGGATCGACAGCACAAGAAGGGCCCACGGTTGGCGGCGGTGGCGTGGCATCGACGGCGCCGGTCCGGAGCGGGTGACTGGTCCGGTGGGCAGGACGGCGGGGACCGGTGCGGTCGCCGGGAGCCAGATCGGCACCGTGGTGCCGACCGCTGCGAGGACGGCGGTCTCTTCAGGGCCGGCGGCGTCGTCCGGTTCGGCGGCGGGTGCGTCGGGTTCGGGGGCTGCGCCGTGGTCGTCCGGCGACGCTGCGTCGGCGCCGACAGCCTGAGGGATGAGCGAGTGCTGCTCCGGTGACCCGATTCCGGCTGGCTGCTCCGCTTCGGGCTGCTCGGCATCGGGTGGTTCGTCGCCGCGCGGTTCATCGTCGGCGCTTGGCTCGAGCGCGCTGTCGTCCGCGTCCTCCTGGGAGCCCGCCGCGGCGAGCGGCGCCGCGAGCAGGTCGAACCGCGTGTCGTCCACCACGTCGGTGGGCAGGGCGACGCCCGGCTCGGCGGCCCGGTCGTCAGTCACGCCGGTCAGAATATGCAGTTTCGGGTGCGCGTCGCTCCCGCAGGCCGAAATGGTGGAGCGTCGCCGGGCGCGTCCGCGAGAGGATCACCATCGTGTCCCTCGCCCCCTACGCCGACCTGCTACGCCGTCCCGGGGTGCTCAGGCTGGTCCTCGTCGCTCTCGTCGCACGCATCCCGCATGCCGCGACAGGCGTCGTGGTCATGCTCCACGTCGTCGGTCCGCTCGGCAAGGGATACGCCCAGGCGGGCCTCGTCGCTGCCGCGATGACGGTCGGCATGGCGATCGGTGCACCCTGGCGGGGCCGCCGGGTCGATGCGTTGGGCGTGCGGATGGCGCTGCTGCCGTCCGTGATCGTCGAGGCGGCGGTCTGGGTCGTCGCCCCGTTCCTCGGCTACGAGGCACTCATCGGGGCTGCGTTCCTCGCCGGGGTCTTCCTCGTGCCGGTCTTCTCGGTCGTGCGTCAGTCGCTCGGCGTGCTCGTGCCGCTCGGCGCGCAGCGCACCGCGTACGCACTCGACTCGGTGGGCACCGAGCTGACCTTCATGCTCGCGCCCGCGATCGGTGTGCTCATCGCCACGCAGGTCTCGACGACCGCCGCGCTGGTGACAGTCGGCATCGCGACGGTCGGGTCGGGCGCGCTGCTCATGTGGTTCGATCCGCCGACGCGCAGCCACCAGCTCGCCGGTGCGGGGGAGGCTGGGTCGACCCCCCCAGGACCGGGGGCTGCGGGCGCGGACCTGGCGAGGGCGCGAGTCCTGACGCCCGCCTTGCTTGCGGTGCTCGTGACCTCGGTGGCGGCATCGCTCGTGCTGAACGGCACCGATGTCTCGATCGTCGCGTCGCTGAAGAGCTGGGGGCAGGCGTCGTCGCTCGGTTGGATGATGGCCCTGTGGTCGGCGGGTTCGGTGCTCGGCGGTCTCGTCTACGGTGCGGGGCGTCGTACTGTGCATCCGCTCGCGCTCGCGCTGAGCCTCGCACTGCTGACGGTTCCGGCTGTGTTCGTCCACTCGCCGCTGCTCCTGGCCGCCGCCGTGTTCGTCGCGGGGTTGCCGTGCGCGCCCGCTCTGTCGTCGATCACGGCCACGGTCGCGCGTCTCGTCCCCGAGGAGCGTCGTGGGGAGGCCATGGGGTGGCAGGGCACCGCGATGACGGTCGGCGGCTCGCTCGGCGCACCGTTGTGCGGCTGGATGATCGACGCCCGCGGTCCTGGTGCCGGCTTCCTCACGGCGGCCGTCGTCGGCGGTCTGCTGGCGCTGAGCGGCCTCGTCGCCCTGCGGTTCCGCGACCGCTCCGTCGAGGCCGACGTGCTGGAGACCGTCGCGCTCAGCTGACCGGGCCGGTCAGCTTCTCGCCCGGGCCGTCGCCGAGCGCGTCGGGGAAGGGCGAGGCCTCACGGAACGCGAGCTGCAACGACCGGAGACCGTCGCGCAACGATCGGGCGTGCTGGCTGCCGAGGTCGGGCGCGGACGCGGTCACGAGCGCGGCGAGGGCCGTGATGAGCTTGCGGGCCTCGTCGAGGTCGAGGTAGGCGGCGCCCGGGACGCCGCCGACGTCCTCGCTCAGCCCGCACTTCACCGCCGCTGCGCTCATCAGGTGGACCGCGGCGGTCGTGATCACCTCGACTGCGGCGACGTCGGCGATGTCCCGGGTCGCGGCCGGGACAGTGCGGGTGGCGGGGTGCTCAGGCTGCTCGGACATGACGTCGATACTCTCACCGGAACCGCGAGAGCCCAGTACCGGTCGGCGCGGGGCCCTCGCGTGCTCACCTTCCGGCCATGGCGGTTCGGCAGAGCGGTCGCTCGTCAGGCGATCGGGACGCTCGCGGTCGACGGCTCACCGGTCTCGATCGGGGCCGAACCGGCCAGGTTGGTGCGCAAGGCAGCGCCGAGCCCGGCGTCGACGCTCGTCCAGTACCCGATGGCGCGCTCGCGGATCATGGGGCTCTTCACACCGCCCACGTGTCCCGTGATGGTCTGAAGGAGCCTCGCTCGCGCGGCGTCGTCGAACACGGTGCGGTAGAGCGTTCCGGCCTGGCCGAAGTCGTCGTCCTCGGGGTGCAGGGTGGCGGCGGAGCGCTGGAGCGCACCGTCGGACTCCCAGCCGATCGACTCGGCGGCACGGGCCGGGTCGGCGACCGGACCGCCGACCGAGTTCGGCGCGTACACAGGGACGCTCGGGGCGTTGAACGTGTACCGAGCCGAGCCGTCCTTGGAGTAGGAGTGGACCGGCGCGGCATGCGGCGCGTTCACGGGCAGCTGCTGGTAGTTCGTGCCGACGCGGTAGCGGTGCGCGTCGGCGTAGGAGAAGATCCGCGCGAGAAGCATCTTGTCGGGGCTGGCCGCGATGCCCGGGACGAAGTTGCTCGGTGCGAACGCCGCCTCCTCGATCTGGGCGAAGTAGTTCTCCGGGTTGCGGTTGAGCTCGAGCGTGCCGACCTTGATCAGCGGGTAGTCCGCGTGCGGCCACACCTTGGTGAGGTCGAACGGGTTGAACCGGTACGTCGCGGCATCCTTGTAAGCCATGACCTGGACCGACAGGGTCCAGGACGGGAACTCGCCGCGTTCGATCGCTTCGTGCAGGTCTCGGATGTGCACGTCGGCGTCGGAGCCGGCGAGCCGCGCCGCCTCGTCGCCGGTGAAGTTCTCGATCCCCTGGTTCGTCGTGAAGTGGTACTTGACCCAGAACCGTTCGCCGCCAGCGTTGATCCACTGGTACGTGTGCGAGCCAAAACCGTCCATCGTGCGCCACGAGGCAGGGATGCCGCGGTCGCCCATGAGCCACGTCACCTGGTGCGCCGACTCGGGGGACAGCGACCAGAAGTCCCACTGCATGTCGTTGTCGCGCAGGTGGCTGCCGGGAAGGCGCTTCTGCGAGTGGATGAAGTCGGGGAACTTGATGCCGTCCCTGATGAAGAAGACGGGGGTGTTGTTGCCGACCAGGTCGTAGTTGCCCTCAGTCGTGTAAAACTTCGTCGCAAAACCGCGGGGGTCCCGCCAGGTGTCGGGGGAGCCCTGCTCGCCGGCGACGGTCGAGAACCGGGTCAGGGTCTCGGTGACGACACCGGGCTGGAACAGCACCGCTCGTGTGTACGCGCTGACGTCCGCGGTGGTGGTGAACGTGCCGAAAGCTCCGCCGCCTTTGGCGTGCACGATCCGCTCGGGGACCTTCTCGCGGTTGAACTGCGCGAGCTTCTCGACGAGGTAGGCGTCGTGCAGGACGATCGGGCCGTCGGCGCCGACGGACTGCGAGCGGGCGTCGGACGCGATGGGCGCCCCGGCGCTGGAGGTCGTGAAGAGCGTATTCGTCACTGTGTTCCTTTCGTGCGAACCCGGTTGGTCCGGTTCAGGGTCTGGCATACGGCTGAGGGGCCGCGGGAGAGCGGTTGCGGGTCGGTCATGGCTGGGCTCAAGCGGCACCGCAGCGGGGGCACAGGCCCCAGAAGGTGACCTCGGCGGACTCGATCGTGAATCTGGACGTCGAGCTGGGGACCAGGCACGGCGCGTGCCCGACGGCACAGTCCACGTCCTCGATCGCGCCGCAGCTACGGCACGCGACGTGGTGGTGGTTGTCGGCCACGCGCCGCTCGTAGCGGGCGGGGTGCCCGGCCGGCTCAATCCGCCGGAGCAGGCCGGCCTCGGCGAGCGCGCGCAGCACGTCGTACACGGCCTGGACGGACACCCGGGGGAGCGTCGTGCGCACTGCGCGCAGCAGGGTGTCGGCGTCGGCGTGCGGGTGGTGGCCGACGGCGTCCAGGACGGCGAGCCTCGGCTGGGTCACGCGCAGGCCGAGCCCACGGAGCTTCTCGGTGTCGGTCACAGGGCAACTCAACCACGCTGTCTGGAATCGTTCAAGTATTCGAGAGTGCCGGGATGCGTCGTGCCGGGATACGTAGTGAGCGGCTGGCTCCCGTGCCCGTGCTAACCTTGGTCATTGACCGACCGGTGTCGGGCGCTCGCGCATCTTGATGACATGTTGATGCGCGCGTCGCTCATGCGTGCTTAGGTGCGTCACCGGTGCATAAGTGGAGCTGATCCCACCCGAGCTTCGACCGCTCGTAAGGCCGCGCAAGCGATCCGTACGACAACAGATGCCGGGTTCCGGTCCGAGGTGCGTCACGTGTTGTCGCGTGCGCACTGGTGGCGTGCGTGTACTCGCGCGACACCGCGGACTTGTGAGGCCCCCACCTGTGTCCAGGGCGGGGGCCTTCCTCGTGCCGGGTGGTCCCTGCGACGAGTTCAAGGAGCACCCACATCACCGAGCCCCGCATCAACGATCGGATCCGCGTAGCCGAGGTCCGCCTGGTCGGCCCCAACGGCGAGCAGGTCGGCATCGTCCGCGTGGAGGACGCACTGCGCCTGGCCCAGGACGCTGACCTCGACCTCGTCGAGGTCGCCCCGGAGGCGCGCCCGCCCGTCTGCAAGATCATGGACTACGGCAAGTTCAAGTACGAAGCCGACATGAAGGCGCGCGAGGCCCGGCGCAACCAGACGAACACGGTCCTCAAGGAGATCCGCTTCCGGCTCAAGATCGACCCGCACGACTACGGCACCAAGAAGGGCCACGTCGAGCGCTTCCTCAAGGCCGGCGACAAGGTCAAGGTCATGATCATGTTCCGCGGCCGCGAGCAGTCGCGCCCGGAGATGGGCATCCGCCTGCTGCAGCGGCTCGCCGGAGATGTCACCGAGCTCGGCTTCATCGAGAGCTCGCCGAAGCAGGACGGTCGCAACATGATCATGGTGCTCGGCCCGGTCAGGAAGAAGGCCGAGCAGAAGAGCGAGCAGCGCCGCGCCGCCCAGGTGCAGGCGCCGATCGACTTCGATCCCGACCTGTCCGCCTTGGCCGCCGAGGCGATCGCCTCCGCGTCTGCCGAAGCCCCCGTCGCTCCGGCCGAGCCGGCCGTCGCGGCCACACCCGCTCCTGAGGTCGAGAGCCCGATCCTCGATGCCGAGACTTCGCCGGTCGAGGTGGCGCCGGTCGCGACGCCCGTCGCGAGTGCTGCCCCGCGGCCCGCGGCCGCGCCACGTCCGCCTGCTGCCCGGCCGCCTGCCGCCCGCCCCGCTGCTGCGCGGCCGGCCGCGTCGAGTCGACCTGCGCCAGCCGCAAGGCCGACCACGGCGACACGAGCTCCCGAAGCTCCGCGTTCCGCGTCCGTGCCGACCGCCACCGCTGCGGTGGCAGCCACGCCCGCGAGCAGCGCGCCCGCGAGCACCACCACGGCGTCCCCGCCCGTGGACGCCAAGCCCGCGGCAGCACGTCCGGCCGCGAAGCCGGTGCCTCGTCCGGCGCTGTCCCCTGCCAAGCCGGCGGCGAAGCCTTCGTCGCCTGGCCGTACTGCCGCCTTGGTCCCCTCCGAGGACGCTCAAGCCTGACCCGCACGACGAACGAGGGGCCGCGTTCGGCCCCCCGCACGAACGAGCCGCGTGAATCTGCGCGACGCGACGAGAAGGAGACAACGGCAACCATGCCGAAGAACAAGACGCACTCCGGTGCCAAGAAGCGCTTCCGGGTGACCGGCAGCGGCAAGATCATGCGCGAGCAGGCCGGCAGCCGTCACCTCCTCGAGCACAAGTCCAGCCGCCGCACGCGGCGCCTCGCCGGTGACCTCGTCGTCTCCGCCGCTGACACCCCCCGGATCAAGAAGCTGCTCGGCAAGTGACCGGCGTGGGCGCAGCCGCGCTCGGCCTCACTTGTGAGCCCCAACAGGCAAGGAGCATCACGTGGCACGCGTGAAGCGGGCAGTCAATGCCCACAAGAAGCGTCGTTCGACCCTCGACCGCGCTGCGGGCTACCGCGGCCAGCGCTCGAGGCTGTATCGCAAGGCGAAGGAGCAGGTCACCCACTCCCTCGTCTACGCCTACCGCGACCGCAAGAAGCGCAAGGGCGACTTCCGTCGACTGTGGATCCAGCGCATCAACGCGGCAGCGCGCGAGCAGGGCATGACGTACAACCGACTCATCCAGGGCCTCAAGCTCGCGGGTGTCGAGGTCGACCGTCGCGTGCTTGCGGACATGGCTGTCAATGACGCGCCGGCGTTCAACGCGATCGTCCAGCTCGCCAAGGACGCGATGCCGGCCGACGTCAACGCACCGTCCGCGGCCTGACTCGTCAGCCGCACCACGCCGTCTGCAGCACAGCACCTCAAGGGCGCCCGGCCCATGCCCGAGCTGACGAACCCCCGCGCTGAACGGGTTGCGTCGGTCAGGGCACTGGCCGGGCGTTCGGCGCGTTCGCGCAGCGGCCGGTTCCTGGTCGAGGGTCCCCAAGGGGTCCGCGAGGCGATCCGCTGCGACCCCGAGCACGTCCGGGACGTGTACCTCACTCTCGCGGCGGCCGAGCGGTACGCCGGGATCGTGTCCGATGCGGTAGCGGCTCGCGTGCGCGTGCACACGGCCGCCGAGGATGTCCTCGAGGCGATGTCGGGTGACGCGCAGGGAGTCCTCGCCGTCCTCGACGCTTCCGAGGCGACGCTCAGCGACGTTCTCGCCACGGGCCCCAGGCTCGTAGCGGTGCTCGCGCACGTGCGTGACCCCGGCAACGCGGGCTCCGTCATCCGGGCCGCCGATGCCGCAGGAGCGGACGCCGTCCTGCTCACCGAGGCGAGCGTCGACGTGCACAACCCCAAGGTCGTTCGCTCGACCGCCGGCTCGCTGTTCCACATCCCGGTCGTCACCGGGCTGTCGCTCGGCGACGCGGTCACCGCGCTGCGTTCGGCAGGGCTCGCGATCCTCGCGGCGGACGGCAACGGTGACCACGACCTCGACGACCTGCTGGACGTCGCCGGACCGTCCGGGAGCGGCCGCCCGTCGGGCGCGCCGGACCTGTCGCAACCGACCGCGTGGCTGTTCGGCAACGAGGCATGGGGCCTGCCCGAGAACGACAGGGCGCTGTCCGACGCCCTCGTGCGCGTCCCGATCCGCGGGAGGGCCGAGTCCCTCAACCTCGCGACGGCGGCGACGGTGTGCCTGTACGCGAGCGCCCGCGCGCAGCGGTGAGGTGCGGCCTGCCATGCTGATCGGATGCGTCTCTTCGTCGCCGTCCGGCCGCCGGAGCCCGTCCTTCTCCATCTGGACCTCGCTCTGCGGACCGTCGCAGGAGGTGGCGACACGGGCGATCGTTCACCGCCGGTGCGGTGGACCGAGGTCGAGAACCGGCACCTGACGGTGGCGTTCTTCGGTGAGGTCGCCGACGCCCTCGTCGGCGACCTCGACGACGAGATTGATGCCGCCGTGACCGGGGTCGAACCGTTCGAGCTGCACCTGCGGGGCGCCGGGGTGTTCGCCCACCGCACGCTGTGGGTCGGGGTGGGCGGCGACGTGGACGCGATGCGGCGGTTGTCGGGCGCCGTCGGCCGTGCGGGCGCTGGCCTCGTGGCACGGTCGGACGACCGGGTCCGCTCACGCCCCCACCTGACTGTCGGGCGGGTCGATCCCTCGATCCGTCGGTTGCGCTCGCGGTGGACCGGCCAGATGCAACCGGAGGAACCAGCAGAGGCGCTCGTGCGAGTGCTCGCCCTGTACGAGGGTCCGGGCTGGCTGGTCGAGGCCGTGCACCTCCTGGCATCGCAGCCCGGAGCTGGGCGCGGCGGGGGACCGCTCTACACGACCATCCGCACCTACCGCCTCGCCACTGCGTGACGGCGGCCCGGCACCGTCGGTGCGAGAACCCGGCCGGTGCGAGAACCCGGCCGGTGCGCGCCAGTAGACTCCCGTGCTGGCCGGTGCCTCGTCGGACCGGCCGGCAATCCCGCCGCCTGGAAGGTCCGCATGACCACGTCAACTCTGTCCCCGCTCGACGCCGACGGCATCGAGAAGGCGCTCGCGCAGGCCCTCGCGGCGCTCAGGGCGACCGCCGACCTTGACGGGCTGAAGACCGCGCGCCTCGAGCACGTCGGCGAGCGCAGCCTCCTCGCGCTCGCGAACCGCGAGATCGGACAGCTCGCGCCGGCCGACAAGGCCGTCGCCGGCAAGCTGATGGGTTCGGCACGCGGCCGGCTCAATGCGGCCCTGGTCGCGCGGCAGGCCGAGCTCGAGCTCGAGCGGGACGTGCGCGTGCTCGTCGACGAGGCGGTCGACGTCACCCTGCCGGTCGATCGGGCGCCGCGCGGGGCGCGGCACCCGATCGAGGCCGTGCAGGAGCGCATCGCGGACATCTTCCTGGCCATGGGGTGGGAGGTCGCCGACGGTCCCGAGGTCGAGGCCGAGTGGTTCAATTTCGACGCGTTGAACTTCGGCGTCGACCACCCCGCACGACAGATGCAGGACACCTTCTTCATCGAGGGTCCGGACGGCGCGCCGTCGGGGCTCGTCCTGCGCACGCACACCTCACCGGTGCAGGCCCGGACGCTCCTCGAACGCGGCCTGCCCGTCTACATCGTGTGCCCCGGCAAGGTCTTCCGGACTGACGAGCTCGACGCGACGCACACACCGGTCTTCCACCAGGTCGAGGGGCTTGCGGTCGACAAGGGCCTGACGATGGCGCACCTCAAGGGCACGCTCGACCACTTCGCGCGGGCGATGTTCGGCGACGAGGCGCGCACCCGGTTGCGACCGTCGTTCTTCCCGTTCACCGAGCCCAGCGCCGAGATGGACCTGTGGTTCCCGCAGAAGAAGGGCGGGGCCGGCTGGATCGAGTGGGGCGGCTGCGGCATGGTCAACCCGCTCGTGCTGCGCGCCGCGGGGATCGACCCAGACGTGCATACCGGTTTCGCGTTCGGGATGGGCATCGAGCGAACCCTGATGCTGCGGCACGGGATCGCGGACATGCACGACATGGTGGAGGGCGACGTCCGCTTCTCCCAGCAGTTCGGGACGGAGATCTGATGCCGCGCATCCCTCTGACGTGGCTCGCCGAGCACGTCGCCGTCCCCGCTGGCACCACCGCGGCGCAGCTCGCGGCCGACCTCGTCCGCGTGGGCCTCGAGGAGGAGGCGATCCACCCGGCCGCCGTCACCGGCCCGCTCGTCATCGGGGAGGTCGTCGAGCTGACGGCCGAGCCGCAGAAGAACGGCAAGACGATCAACTGGTGCCGCGTCGACGTCGGCGCGCTCAACGAGGTCGCCGAGGACGGGTCGCTGCGTCCGCGCGGAATCGTGTGCGGCGCGCACAACTTCGTCGTGGGCGACCGCGTGGTCGTCGCCCTGCCCGGAGCCGTGCTGCCCGGACCGTTCCCGATCGCGTCGCGCACGACGTACGGGCACGTGTCCGACGGCATGATCTGCTCCGCGCGCGAGCTCGGTCTCGGCGACGACCACACGGGGATCCTCGTGCTTTCGCCGCTCGACCTTGACGCCGAGCCGGGCACCGATGCGCGCGCGCTCCTCGGCCTCGGCGAGGAGGTGCTCGAGATCAACGTCACGCCCGACCGCGGCTACTGCTTCTCCATGCGCGGGGTGGCGCGCGAGTACGCGCACTCGACGGGCGCGAGCTTCACCGACCACGGTCTCGCGACGGGCGCCGAGCAGGCTCCTGCGGGGGGCGGCTTCGCCGTCGAGCTGGCCGACGACGCCCCGATCCACGAGGTCGCCGGCGCGGACCGGTTCGTCGCGCAGGTCGTGCGTGGGGTGGCGGCGTCGGGGCAGTCGCCTGCGTGGATGCAGCGCCGACTGAGCCAGGCCGGCATGCGTCCCATCTCGCTCGCGGTCGACGTGACCAACTACGTCATGCTGGACCTTGGCCAGCCGCTGCACGCCTATGACCTCACGCAGGTCGCCGCGCCGATCGTCGTGCGTCGAGCCCGGCCGGGAGAGACGCTCACCACGCTGGACGGCGTCGTGCGCACGCTCGACACCGAGGACCTGCTCATCACGGACAGCCCCGACGGCGAGAGGTCAGGACGCGTCCTCGGTCTCGCGGGCGTCATGGGCGGGGCCACCAGCGAGGTCACTCCCGCGACGACCGACCTCCTCCTGGAGGCGGCCCACTTCGACCCGATCTCGATCGCCCGGACGGCACGCCGGCACAAGCTGGCGAGCGAGGCCGCGCGGCGGTTCGAGCGCGGTGTCGACCCGCAGCTGCAGCGGGTCGCGGTCGCGCGGGCAGCCGCGCTCCTCGTCGAGCACGGCGGCGGCACGATCGACGAGGCCATCACGGACGTCGACAGCACCCTCGCGCCCGCCACGATCCTCCTGCCGCTGGGGCTGCCCGGTCGGCTCGTCGGCGTCGACTACACGACGACCGAGGTCCGGGAGACCCTCATCGAGATCGGTGCGGTCCTCTCTGAGGCGTCGGACGGCGCGGTCGACGTGCTGCCACCGACCTGGCGGCCCGACCTGACGGCCCCCGTCGACCTCGTCGAGGAGATCGCGCGGCTGCGCGGCTACGAAGCGATCCCGTCGGTGCTGCCGACCGCCCCGGCAGGTCGCGGGTTGACCTATGCCCAGCGGACACGCCGTTCGGTCGCGCGCGCCCTTGCCGACGCGGGACTCACCGAGGTCCTCAGCTACCCGTTCGTCGGCGCCGAGCAGCTCGACGCGCTAGCCCTTGCGGCCGACGACCCGCGCCGGCGCGCGCTACGGCTCGCCAACCCGCTGTCGGACGGTCAGCCGGACATGCGCACCCACCTTCTCGTCACGCTGCTCGACACGGCTCGCCGCAACGTCAGCCGGGGGATGTCCGACGTGGCGATCTTCGAGCTGGGCCTTGTCACGCGCCCAGACGCCGGTGCGCCCGTCGCTCCGCGCCTGCCCGGCGGCGTCCGGCCGACCGAGACACAGCTCGTCGAGCTGCACGCGGCCGTGCCCGCGCAGCCGCGTCGCGTCGCCGGCGTCCTCGCGGGTGCTCGCGAGCGCGGCGGGTGGTGGGGCGCCGGGCGCCGCGTCGACCACACCGACGCGATCGCGAGCGCGGTGCTCGTCGCACGCACGGTGGGCGTCGAGCTCGTCGTCTCGTCCGACGCCGGGCACGCGCCGTGGCACCCGGGTCGGTGCGCGCGCCTCGAGACCGTCGCGGGCGCACTCGTCGGGCACGCGGGTGAGCTGCACCCGAAGGTCGTCGCCGCGCTCGATCTGCCGCCGCGCACGGTCGCGTTCGAGGTCGACCTGGATGTGCTCCTCGACTCCGCATCGACCGGGCCTGTCCAGGCGCGGGAGGTATCGACGTTCCCGGTCGCGAAGGAGGACATCGCGCTCGTCGTGGACGCGGGCGTCACGGCGGCCGCGGTCGAGGCCGCGGTGCGGTTCGGGGCTGACGCGAGCCCCGCCGGCGAGGTGCTTGAGGAGCTGCGGCTCTTCGACGTCTACACGGGCACACAGGTCGGCGAAGGCAGGAAGTCGCTCGCGTTCTCGTTGCGGCTCAGGGCTGGCGACCGGACTCTCACGGCCGAGGAGGCCGCAGGCGTGCGTGGCGCCGTGGTCGCCGAGGCGCACCGACGCCTCGGGGCTGAGCTGCGCGCGTAGCATCTGGCGCCCTCGCCCTCGCGCCGGTCAGGTCATGGCGCGGGGGACACGTCCGTGGCGAGAGAGCAGCGGTCCGCCGGGTTCGCGGCCTCGTCAGATCCCGCGGGTTTCTCCGACCCACGCGTCGGCCGCGTCATCCGTGTCGGGCAGAGTCGCGAGAGGGTTCGCCTCCTGCCAGGCGGCCTCAAGCAACCGACCGAAGACTTCGGCGGGCTGCGCGCCCGAGACGGCGATCCGGCGACCTGCGACGAAGAATGGCACGCCGGTCACGCCCAGTGCTCGCGCCTCGGCCTCGTCGTGGCGGACGCCATCGGCTGCGTGGCCTCCGGCAAGCGCCCCCAGAACCGCCGCGTCGTCGAGACCCGCGGCGCCGAACCCTGCCTGCGCCGCGATCTCGGCAAGCACGGACGCTGTCCCGAGGTCCCGGCCCCGCATGAACTGCGCGGCGAACAGGGCCTCGAGCGTGCGGTTGGCGAGCTCTGGGCCGCCGTGGTCGCGTGCGAGCTGCACGAGGCGGTGTGCGTCGAACGTGTTGGCGGCAAGAGCTCGGTCGAAGTCGTACACGAGGCCTTCACCCGCGGCGACCTCGGTGACATGCGCAAACATCTCCCGGATCCGCTCGGCGGGCGCGTTCATGCGCGTCGAGAGCGCGGCGATCTCGGGGACGTTCGGGCCAGCGGGGGTCTCGGGGGACAGCTCGTAGGAGCGCCAGACCACCTCGACCTGGTCGCGGTGGGGGAAGGCGTGCAGCGCTGCGGCGAAGCGTCGCTTGCCGACGTAGCACCACGGGCAGGCGATGTCGGACCAGACCTCGACGAGCACGGTCGGGACGGAGGTGGTGCGCGCGACGTCGGGGGAGGTCGGGAGCATCGCTGACGACGAGATGCTCACGGGAGCAGCAGGACCTTCCCGGTGGTGGCGCGCCCTTCGAGGGCGCGGTGAGCCTCGGCCGCGTCCGCCAAGCGGAACGTGGCGCCGATGCGGACGTCGAGCGAGCCGGCGCCGACCGCCGCGAACAGCTCGCCGGACCGGTGCAGCAGCTCGTCGCGGGTTGCAGTGTAGTGGCCGATGGTGGGCCGCGTGAGGTAGACGGACCCGGCAGCGTTGAGCCGCTGAGGGTCGACGGGCGGGACAGGCCCGGAGGCGGCGCCGAACAGGGCGAGCCCGCCGCGCGGGCGCAGCGAGGCCAGAGACGCGTCGAACGTCGCGCGCCCGACACCGTCGAACACGGTGTGCACCCCGGCGCCATCCGTGAGCGCCCGCACTGCGATCGGCAGGTCACGTGTGAGGTCCTCGAGCTCGTCGTACCGGATGACGTGGGTCGCTCCAGCGGCAAGCGCGAGCTGGGCCTTCGCCTCGGTCGACACGGTCGAGATGACGCACGCCCCGCGCGCGACCGCGAGCTGCGTGAGCAGGAGGCCGACCCCGCCGGCGCCGGCGTGCACGAGAAGGACCTGACCGGCGCTCACCGGGAACGTCGAGGTGACCAGGTAGTGGGCGGTCATTCCCTGCAGCAGCAGGGCCGCAGCGGTGTTCAGGTCGACTGCGTGCGGCACCGGGACTGCGGTGTCGGCGCGGAGGGTCACGACGCTCGCGTACGAGCCCGAGGCGCCGGACGCCCACGCGACGCGGTCGCCCACGGCGAGCTCGGTGACCCCCGGTCCGATCGCAAGAACAGACCCCGCGCCCTCGCCGCCCACGACGTGCGGGAAGGGCATCGCGTAGATGCCTTCCCGCTTGTAGGTGTCGATGAAGTTGACGCCCGCCGCGGCGACCGCGACGGTCACGTCGCCGTGTCCGGGGGTGGGATCGGGGAGCTCCACGAGCTCGAGGACGTCAGGTCCGCCCGGGACGGTGGCTTGGATGGCGTGCACGCATGCCCCAACACCGCCGTGGACCGCATTCATCCCGCGGCCTCGACCCGCCCGCTTCTCGGCGCCGCGCGTCGGTCGTGCGGCACTGTCTCACGATGTCTTCGCGGTGTCGCACCTCGCCGCTCGGGCCGCACGATGGTTCTGCTCGTCAGGTGACCGGCACCGCGACGGCGCCACCCGGCGCAGGCGGCGCACGATGAACGTTGCAGCAGACACGACGTCGGCCAAGAATGCGCAGTCAGCGCATCCGGAGCGGTTCGGCTGCGGGGCATGAGCTGGATGCTGACCGGCACCACGCGGCAGGCGCGCGAGCAGCTGGCGTCCTCGTCATTACATTAACCTGCATCCGAGTGTATATTCATACGCATGACCTTCACCGTGGCCGTCGCCGGCGCGAGCGGCTATGCGGGCGGCGAGATGCTCCGCCTCCTGCTCGCGCACCCTGACGCAGAGATCGGCGCCGTCACGGCTCATGCGAACGCCGGAAGCTTTCTCGGCGAGCACCAGCCGCACCTGCGTGCGCTAGCTGGCCGGGTGCTCGCCCCCACGTCCGTCGCCGAGCTCTCCGGCCACGACGTCGTCGTTCTGGCGCTTCCCCACGGTGCGTCGGGCGCGGTCGCGGCCGAGCTGGGGGAGTCTTCGATCGTCCTGGACCTCGGCGCGGACCACCGGCTCGTCGACCCGGCCGCGTGGGAGCAGTTCTACCGCAGCCCGCACGCAGGCACCTGGCCGTACGGTCTCCCCGAGCTGCTCCATGCGGGCGAGCAGACTCCAGCGGCGCAGCGCGCACTGCTCTCGGGCGCCCGACGGATCGCGGTTCCAGGCTGCAACGTCACGGCCGTGACGCTCGGTCTCCAGCCCGGCGTGGCCGCCGGTGTCATTGACGCGAGCGATCTCGTGGCGGTTCTCGCGAACGGCTACTCGGGGGCGGGCAAGTCACATGGCACGCACCTGCTCGCGAGCGAAGCGCTCGGCTCGGCCCAGCCTTACGCGGTCGGCGGGAGCCACCGCCACATCCCGGAGATCGAGCAGAACCTCTCGGTCGCGGGCGGCCCGCGGGTGCGCATCTCGTTCACTCCGACGCTCGTGCCGATGTCCCGCGGGATCCTCGCGACGGCGACGGCGCGGCTCGCCGACGGCGTCGACCCGCGCGAGGTGCGCGCGGCGTGGGAGGCGGCCTACGCCGACGAGCCGTTCGTCCACCTGCTGCCCGCGGGCCAGTGGCCGACGACGGCCGCGACCCTCGGCGCGAACACCGCGCTCGTGCAGGTCGCTGTCGACGAACGCGCCGGGCGGGTCGTGACCGTGACAGCGATTGACAACCTGGTCAAGGGCACTGCCGGCGGCGCCCTGCAGTCCCTCAACCTCGCGCTCGGCCTGCCTGAGACGACAGGTCTGCCAGTGAACGGAGTCGCACCATGAGCGTCACCACTCCGGCCGGGTTCCGCGCCGCAGGGGTCACAGCGGGCCTCAAGCCGTCGGGTCGGCCCGACCTTGCCCTGGTCGTCAACGACGGGCCGCTGCAGGTCGCCGCGGGCGTGTTCACGAGCAACCGGGTCGTCGCAGCCCCCGTGGTGTGGTCGCGCCAGGCCGTCTCGGATGGCATCGCCTCCGCCGTGGTGCTGAACTCCGGCGGGGCGAATGCGTGCACGGGACCCGAAGGGTTCGCGGACACGCACCGGACCGCGGAGCATGTAGCGACAGCGCTCGGTGTCTCGGCGGGCGACGTGCTCGTGTGCTCGACCGGCCTGATCGGTGAGCGTCTGCCCATGGGCACCCTGCTCGCGGGCGTCGACGCCGCGGCCGCAGCCCTGAGCCCCACGGGCGGCCCGGATGCGGCCGTTGCGATCATGACGACCGACACGGTGGCCAAGACCGTGCTCGTCGAGGGCGACGGCTGGTCGGTCGGCGGCATGGCCAAGGGCGCCGGCATGCTCGCACCGGGCCTTGCCACGATGCTCGTCGTGCTGACCACGGACGCGGTGGTGACGGCCGAGCAGGCCGACTCCGCACTGCGCGCCGCGACCCGAACGACGTTCGACCGGGTCGACTCCGACGGCTGCATGTCCACCAACGACACAGTGCTGCTCCTCGCCTCGGGCGCTTCGGGGGTGGCGGCGACCGACGCGGAGCTGACTGACGCGGTCACGCAGGCCGCCGCGCAGCTGGCTCGCCAGCTCGTCGCGGACGCCGAGGGCGCCAGCCACGACATCGCCGTGACAGTGACGAACGCCGAGACGGAGGCCGCTGCGGTCGCGGTCGCGCGAGCCGTGACCCGGTCGAACCTGTTCAAGGCCGCGGTCTTCGGCAACGACCCCAACTGGGGCCGCGTGCTCGCCGCGGTCGGCACTGTCCCCGTCGAGGTCGCCGCGTTCGACGCGAGCACGCTCGACGTCGCGATCAACGGTGTCCTGGTCTGCCGCGCCGGCGGCGTCGGCGACGACCGTGCGCTCGTCGACCTCGCAGCCGCCCGGGAGGTTCGGTTGCTCGTCGACCTGCACGCGGGCGATGCGACGGCCACGGTGTGGACCAACGACCTCACGCACGACTACGTCCACGAGAACAGCGCGTACTCCACATGACCGACGAGAGCCAGGACTTCGTGTTCAACACCCGCACCGACCTGCGCGCCGACCAGAAGGCCGAGGTCCTGATCGAGGCCCTGCCCTGGCTGCAGCGCTTCGCGGGCGCGCTCGTCGTCGTCAAGTACGGCGGGAACGCGATGATCGATGAGGACCTCAAGCGCGCGTTCGCGCAGGACATGGTCTTCCTGCGGCAGGTCGGCCTGCGTCCCGTCGTGGTGCACGGGGGGGGTCCCCAGATCAACACCATGCTCGACCGGCTCGGGATTGCGAGCGAGTTCCGCGGCGG
>JAYTSH010000345.1:0-7886 GCA_043745755.1 Cellulomonas sp.
CGAGGCCGCGAAGACCGCCCAGGTCGCGGCGTTCTGCTGGCAGGTGCTCGGGCAGGCCGACTTCACCCGCAGCGACGCGATCGTCTCGCTCGGCGGGGGTGCCACGACGGACCTCGCGGGGTTCGTCGCCTCGACCTGGCTGCGCGGCATCCGCGTCGTGCACGTCCCGACGACCCTGCTCGCGATGGTCGACGCCGCGGTCGGCGGCAAGACGGGCATCAACACGGTCGAGGGAAAGAACCTCGTCGGCACGTTCTACGCGCCGGCCGGGGTCCTGTGCGACCTCTCATCGCTCGAGACGATGCCGCGCTACGACTACGTCGCGGGCCTCGGCGAGGTCATCAAAGCCGGCTTCATCGCCGACCCGCGCATCCTCGAGATCGTCGAGGCGAACCCGTCGCTCGTCGCCGACCCGATCCGGGCGGCGGCATCGGTCGAGCTGCTCGAGCTCATCGAGCGGTCCGTCGCCGTCAAGGCACGCGTCGTGGGGGAGGACCTGCGTGAGGCCGGCCTCCGCGAGATCCTCAACTACGGGCACACCTTCGGCCACGCGATCGAGCAGGTCGAGCGGTACTCATGGCGGCACGGTGCGGCCGTGTCGGTCGGCATGGTGTTCGCCGCCGAGCTCGCTCGGCTCGCGGGCCGGCTCAGCGACGCCGACGTAGAACGACACCGCACGGCGCTCACGTCGGTCGGGCTGCCCGTGACGTACCGCGGGGACCGCTGGGACCAGCTGCTCGCCGCGATGCGCCGCGACAAGAAGACCCGCGGCGACCTGCTGCGCTTCGTGGTCCTCGAGGGGATCGGGCGGCCGACGCGCCTCGAAGGCCCCGACCCGACACTCCTGGCTGCGGCATATGCCGAGGTCAGCGAGGGAGCTGCCGCGCCGAGTCGCGCGATCTCGCTCTGAGCCTCGCGTCCCCTAGGCTCGGCGCATGACGCGTGTCCTGGTGCTCAATGGTCCCAACCTCGGCCGGCTCGGTGTGCGCGAGCCCGAGGTGTACGGCTCGGCGTCGTACTCCGACCTCGTCGCTGCGGGCGCGCGTTGGGGAGCGGAGCTCGACCTTGACATCGAGGTCCGCCAGACCGACTCCGAGGCCGAGCTCGTCGGCTGGCTCCACGAGTCCGTCGACGCCGGCACGCATGTCGTGCTCAACCCGGCCGCGTTCACGCACTACTCCTATGCCCTGCGCGACGCCGCGGCCCAGGTCACGAAGGCCGGCCTCGTCCTCGTCGAGGTGCACCTGTCGAACCCGTACGCCCGTGAGACGTTCCGGCACACGTCGGTGATCGGCGCGGTGGCGACGGGGACGGTCGCGGGCTTCGGTTTCGAGTCGTACCACCTGGCCCTTCTTGCGGTGACCTCGCGGCTCGACTGACGCGTCTGGCGAGTCGGCGCCGGCGGCTCAACATCGAAGCCCCATCAACCGATGTCTCTTGGACAGAGCCGATCGACAAAGGGGCATCGAGCAGCCGTGAGGCACACGATCGCGACCGAGACGCCCACGTCCGCGGCTGAGCTCGCATCGACGCTGCCATGGCTAGAGCGCGAGAAGTCGCTCCTGGTAGCGGAACACCCAGCGGTCGACCGGCTCGCGCGGTGGGCCTGGGCTCGACCCGCTGCTCTGCTCCTGCCGTTGGCCTTCGTCGTCATCGGATCGCTGGGGGCGGTGATCCCGGACGGCGACGCCGGATGGTTCCGGGAAGCGGGTCGCGGCATGCTAGGTCCGAACTTCTGGAACGTGTTCATCCAGCCCGGCCTGCAGATCGGTCCGCTCTACCTCCTGGCTCTCGGCGCCGCTGCCGCGGCAGTCGACGCCGTCGGACTTCCCGTGCTCTTCACGCTCGCAGGCTTGCAGGCTGCGCTCGTCACGTGGCTCGGCCTCGTCACGGCGCGTCGGTTCGCCAACCACACAGGTGCCCGCGCGCTGTCCGCTCAGTGGGCTCTTGGCCTGGCACTCGTCCTTGGCGGCCTCCTCGCTGAGTCGATCGGAAACGGGCATCCCGAGGAGATCGCGCTCGGCCTGCTCCTGGCGAACGCCGCCTTGGACGCGGACCGCGGCCGCAGAGGTTCGGTGGGCCTGCTGGTAGGCCTTGCCGCGGGGCTCAAGCTGTGGGGCGTCCTTGGCATCCCCGTCGTCCTGGTCGGCCGACGACAGCGCGCCTTCTGGGTCCGGGGGCTCCTCGCGGCTGCGGTCGTGCTGCTGTGCTACGCGCCGTTCTTCGTTTGGGGCGAGGTCAACACCTTCAGATTCACATGGGGGATGTCGAACGCGGGCTCGACGTTGGCGCAGCTCGGGTCGTGGCTGGGGGCGTCCGACTGGACGTTGCGGGCGATCCAGGGCGCCGCCGCGATCCTGGTCGGTTGTGCGGTCGCCGTCCGTCGCTCGGGGTCTGGGCTGACGATCGTCATCTGTGTCATCGCGACCCGCCTGCTGCTTGACCCGCTAGTGATGAGCTACTACCCCGGCCCCTTTGTCGTGCTGGTGCTGCTGTGGGTGTGGACGAACCTCGGCACGTGCACGTCCTGGTGGCGTTTCGCCGTCCTGGCGGCTGTGCCGGTGGTGGTGCTGGTGCCCTACCTAGTCCCGCTCCAGACGATCAAGGGGATGTGGACGGTCGCGATGATCGTCGTGCCACTCGCGATCGTTCGGACCGAGCGCAGGTCCGCACGCGGAGGACCCGCGGGCGTTCTGCCGCTTGTTGCGGAGCGTCAACCGCTCAGCACGCGGTGATCTCGTAGACGCTTGCGCTGCCACCTGAATCGATCTGTCGAACGCCGACAGCAGGCACCTTGTCCAGAGTCAACGGTGCCCCCAGGACGTCCGACGATCGTTGGTCGACGTACAGATAGCGGACTCCGAGCTCGTTCAGGCGTCGGCAAAGGTCGGGGCTGGACCCGAGCTCCTCGATGTGCGCGGTGACGAACGCCCTTGCGCTGTCCTGCTCGAAGAACGGCGACCGGAGCAGCACTGACTGCCCATTGAGCCCATAGAGATGCGACGCACCGGAGAAGGGGGATCCCAGCACCGCCGCGTCGAGGTCGAGCTCACCCCGCAGTCGATGCATCATGGCCAGCTCGGCATCGGTCGCGACCGGGGCCATCGGAGGCTGAGACGCGCCCTGAAAGCTCTGCTGGGTCAAAAGAGCTGTGCCAATCGACGCCGGGACCGTCGACATCGCGATCACGAGGATGCCGATCGTCAGGCGATCACGGTACACGGGCGCCGCCGAGCGCAGCCTCCCGGTCGCGCGGAGCCAGCCAGGTAACGAGTCGAGGGCCACCGCTGCGAGCGGGATGAGAACGGCGGCGAGGACCGGCGCAAACCGCTTCGG
Organism: Cellulomonas sp.; assembly: GCA_043745755.1. Classification (GTDB taxonomy): domain Bacteria; phylum Actinomycetota; class Actinomycetes; order Actinomycetales; family Cellulomonadaceae; genus Cellulomonas_A. The sequence continues at coordinate 3,337 of JAYTSH010000345.1, forward strand.
TTCGCCGTACCAAGGCCTGTCCACATCCTTCAGGACGGGGATCGAGGAGGTGGCGAACAAGTACGTCGACACAATCACGATGTTCGCCAGCACCAGCCAGTGCACACGGAGCATGCGGACGGTGGCGAACGCACCCACGACGCCCAGAGCAACGACAATGAACCCTGAGGCCCAGCCCATGCCGGAAACGTCGCCCGCGAGGACATTGATCGCCGCTGCCCACCAGGGTAGAGGCGACTCGGGCGCGAAGGCCATAACCCCACGCATCCGTTCCGTGCCGGACAGGAGCACCAGAGCGACCACTGCCGCGCTCAGCAGGCCGAAGAGGGCCACCCGGCCCCAGGGCGACGCCCATGCCCGACGCGCCGCATGCAAACCTCGGGGCAGAGCCCAGGGCGCCAGGACGAGAAACGATGCGAGCAGCGCGCCCGGGTGTGTCAACGCCACACCCGAAGTGCTCACCAACACCAACGCGAGCCATGACGAGGTGCGCATCCGGTCTCGTGCCGTCACGAGACCGAGGTAGGCCGGGACGAGTGCGACCGCTGTCGCATTGGGGATCATGCCCTCGGGGCGGAGCGCGAGATAGAGGGGCAGCGCAACCCCGCTAGCCGACATCGCCGCGGCCCAGCACCAGACGCGCGGGCGGGCTGGGAAGGTGGACTCCGCGAGGAAGCACAGACCGATCGTCCACATGGCGGCAGCAGGCAGGAAGAACCCGACGTTGAACACGAGGGCGGCGTCGGGACGCGGCCAAACAGATGCGATTCCTGCGTGCCACGCGGCGCCGTAGAAGCCTTGACTCGATCCGTCGAGCGTGTTCATACCCGAGATGGTCAGACTCGATGCTCGTCCGGTCTCGCGGATGTACTCGACCATGTTGAAGTGGCCGACGGCGTCGTAGGCGGTAAGAAGCCGTCCCGGCCGCCCCATGCCGATGCCGACCGGCACCAGCTGGGCGGCGATCCCGAGTGCGATCGAGCCGACGAGGTAGCGACGCCGCGGTCGACCGACAGATGGCGCAGGCTCACCGCGCGGCGAGCTGCAGAGACGGCGCGCCGATGCCAACCCAGCGGTCGTCACGAGCACGGGTGTCAGTGCGATCCAGCCTGACCATCGCCACCCGATCGCGCCCGCTACCAGAGCCGTGGATCCGAAGATCCCGAGGGTGATGAGCGGCGCGATCGCTGCAAGCGCAAGCCCGTCCACGCGCGCCCATCCGGCCACGGCAACACCGGGACCCCAGAACCACACGATCACGGCAAGCGTGACCAGCCCCGCCGCAAACCATTCCACTCGAGGGTTCTCGGTCTGCTGCGCTCTGGACTTGACCGTCGGGACGCCGAAGAGTTGTCAGCGACCGGACCACGTCCCGGTATGTGAAAGAAACAGAGCAATCAACAATTCGATACACTTGTGTGGTACTCAACAGTCGTCTAGCCTTGTCCAATGTGGATCCTCACCGTTGACCAGCAGGGAAGCCGGCGTGTCGGCGATCGAGTCGGAATGCTCTTGTCCGTACTCGCGCCGCAAGCCGCGGCTCCCTGCCGCTCGTCAGGCATCGTCCGTCCGTTCGAGCGCACCGTCGGCGACGAGGTCCAGGCCGTCATCGACGATGCCGGCCTGGTCGTGGCCCTAGCACTGCGCATCCTGAGACTCGGGGGCTGGAGTGTTGGGATCGGTGCGGGTGCGATCGACGAGCCCTTGCCCGAGTCCGCCCGCGCGGGCTCCGGCGCCGCGTTCATCCATGCGCGTGCAGCCGTCGAGGCGGCGAAGAGCCGAGTGCGGGCAGTGCCGCTCGCGGTCCGAGGTGCAAACCCCGACGCTGCTGCCGAAGCAGAGGGCGTCCTCGTCCTGATCGGCGCATGCGCCTCCCGACGCACGGATGCTGGCTGGGAGGTCATCGACGCACTTACGACAACCGGACGCAGCCGCCCGCGTCAGGAGGACGTCGCGACGCGGCTCGGCATCACGCAGCAGGCCGTGAGCCAACGGCTGCGGACCGCGCTGTGGTCGGAGGAGCTCGCGGCCCGCCCCGCCGCGGCGCGCCTGTTGTCGCTCGCTGCCACGACCCGAGAGGATCACGACGTCCGGCCGACAACCCACGACACCGTCCGTACCGCGGAGCATTCATGAACCCATTCGTGCAGCTGCTCGTCGTCGTGCTCATGCTGGTCGTCAGCGTCGTCGGCGGATGGGTCCTGACGAGCACGGTGCTGCGCCTCGCGGGTCGTTCACCTGACGCGGGGTCACCCGACGCAAGCCGCCTCGAGGACGAGGATGCGACCCCTGTCGTCCCGGATCAGGAGGCACCGCGCCACCCCGCACGTGCCGCGGTGTCCGACGGACCCGACGGGGCCCGCGCCCGCGCCGTGCTGCGCGGCGGCACGTGGATCGGCATCCTCGAACGAATCGCTGTCACGGGGTGCTTCCTGGCGGGGGACATCGCTTCGGTGGCACTGGTCGTCGCGGTCAAGGGGCTGGGACGCTACCCCGAGCTGCGCGAGAACCCCGGCGCGTCGGAGCGGTTCGTCATCGGCACGCTCACCTCGATGATCTGGGCGGCGCTCGTCGGTGTGGCCGGCCGCCCGTTCCTCACCTGAGCTCCTCCGGCCGTCCGACGAGCACCGCTCGACAGACGTGAGCCCGCGGCGCGGTAAGATCGACGGCGGTCTGCCGCCGCCCCCGCGCGGGACGCGCCGGCACGCAGATTCTCAACTCGACAGGAAGCAGCGATCGTGGCGACCACCAACGACCTCAAGAACGGCATCGTGCTCAACATCGACGGCCAGCTCTGGACCGTCATCGAGTTCCAGCACGTCAAGCCCGGCAAGGGTGGCGCGTTCGTCCGCACCAAGCTGAAGAACGTCCTGTCCGGCAAGGTCGTCGACCGGACGTTCAATGCCGGTCTCAAGGTCGAGACGGCGACCGTCGACAAGCGCGACATGCAGTACCTGTACAAGGACGGCACGGATTACGTCTTCATGGACTCCGCAACGTTCGACCAGCTGCCGGTCTCCGAGGTCACGGTCGGCGACGCGGCGCACTTCCTGCTCGAGAACCAGAACGCGCTCGTCGCGACCCATGAGGGTGTGCCGCTCTACGTCGAGCTGCCGCCGTCGGTCGTCATCGAGATCACGTACACCGAGCCGGGCCTCCAGGGCGACCGTTCCACGGGCGGCACGAAGCCCGCGACGCTCGAGACCGGCTACGAGATCCAGGTGCCGCTGTTCCTCGAGGCGAACACCAAGGTCAAGGTCGACACCAGGGACGGCAGCTACCTGGGCCGCGTGAACGACTGACGTGGGAGCTCGCACCAAGGCACGCAAACGAGCGTTGGACGTCCTCTTCGAGGCAGAGCAGCGCGAGCTGGACCCGGTGAGCCTGCTCGCCCAGCGGATCGTCGAGCCCGGCACAGAGGCAGCTCTCCCGCAGTACTCGGTCGAGCTCGTCGAGGGTGTGTGCGAGCGGCTGGGCCGCATCGACGAGCTGCTCGCGACGCACTCGCACGGCTGGACCATCGAGCGGATGCCCGCCGTCGACCGTGCGCTGCTGCGCCTCGGCACGTGGGAGATCCTCTTCAACGACGACGTCCCCGACGCGGTCGCGGTAGACGAGGCGGTCGAGCTGGCCCGGAGCCTGTCGACCGACGAGTCGCCTGTGTTCATCAACGGCCTGCTCGGCCGGATCGTCGACCTCAAACCGACGCTGCTGGCCTGACTTCGACAGTCTCGGTCGAGCCGGTCGGCGTGCCGCCAGGCTCGCCGCTGCGACTGGTCGTGCGACTCGCTCCGTGCATTCGGCGCGCTGCGGCCGGTGCCGGGGGCCGCGCCTGCGAGAACCGCACCGGGAGGCTCGCGCTGGGCCGGCCGAGCAGGTTGCCCTGTACGCGCGTGACCCCGAGGTCCACGAGGGCGGTCAGCTCCGAGACACGCTCGACGCCCTCAGCGATGACGTCAAGCCCGTGCGCATCGGCGAGCGCAAGGATCGCCCGGAGCACCGCCAGCCCCCGCTCGGTGCCGATCTCCCGGACGAACGACTGGTCGATCTTCAGCACGTCCACGGGTAGCAGCGCGAGCCGGGAGAGCGAGCTGTAGCCGGTCCCGAAGTCGTCGAGCGAGATCCGCACCCCGCGGGACCGCAGCTCGGCGAGCTTGGCCCGCGCATCGAGGCGATCGTCCAAGAGAGCGCTCTCAGTGACCTCGACGGTGAGCTGGTTCCAGGCGCCGTCGCCCCACGACTGCTCCAGGTGCTCGAGGAAGTCGGGCTCCGCGAGCTGTCGGGCGGCGATGTTGACGGCGACGGGGAGCTCGAACCGTTCGAGCCCGGCGCGCGAGCTCGCGAGCAGCGCACGCCCGATCGGAACGATCAGGCCGGACTGCTCGGCCCGCAGCAGCCACTCGCCCGGGAGCAGGGTGCGTCCGCCGTGCGTCCAGCGGGCAAGGGCCTCCAGCTCGACGACCTCGAGCGTCTGCGCGTCGACGATCGGCTGGAAGTGACTCGCGAACTCCCCCAGCCCGATGCCGCACTCGAGCGACTCCAGCAGGCGC
>JAYTSH010000346.1:0-1863 GCA_043745755.1 Cellulomonas sp.
CCCGAGGTAGATCGAGCCGTTCACGTGCCTGACGTCGAAGGCGCTCTCCTGCGTCCAGAACTTCGCGACGGGGTGGTCGATCCCGGCCAGCACCTCGTCCGTCGAGCCGACGTCGTCAGGGTCGGGTGCAAACGGCATCGGGTCGGCGTAGTCGAGTCCGTCCTGCTGCGCCTGGAACGACGCCAGCATCGACAGGATCGGCACACCTCCCTGAAAGGCGTGCGTGTGGCGCGCGCTGAACGAGCGGCCGTCGCGGAGCCGCTCGACGGCGAAGTCGATCGGCTCGCTCGCGTCGCCCGCCCGCAAGAAGTAGCCGTGCAGCGAGTGGGGCAGCCGAGCAGGGTCGGGCAGGGTCCGGCCCGCAGCGATGAGCGCCTGGGCGAGGACCTGGCCGCCGAACACGCGACCGCCGGGTCGCGGCAGGCTGACGCCGCTGAACGTGTCGGGCTCGCCGGGGTACGGCACCAGGTCGAGGGCTGCGAGGAGCGTGGTCGTCGGGTCGGGGGCGGCAGGCACGAGAGTCATCGGGTGACGTCCGGCGAGGTCGGGAGAGCACGGGGAGTCATGCGGCCAGCGTCTCACGCGTGCGAGCGGCCGACCCAGCCGCGCCACCCCGTCAGTCGTCGAACGTGTTGATCATCGAGTGCGCGGCTCGCTCGAGGTAGTCCCACAGCTCGGCCTGGTGCAGTGGCGCGAGCCCGAGCGAGTCGACCGCGACACGCATGTGCGCGAGCCAGCGGTCGCGCGCGTCGAGGTTGACCTTGTACAGGCCATGGCGTGCGCGAAGGCGCGGATGTCCGCGCTGGTCGGAGTAGGTCGTGGGGCCGCCCCAGTACTGCTCGAGGAACAGCGTGAGGCGCTCGGCGGCCGGGCCGAGGTCGTCCTCGGGGTACATCGCGCGCAGCGCGGGATCCCCTGCGACGCCACGGTAGAACTCGTCCACCAGTCGCACGAACGTGTCGTGACCACCGATCACGGCATAGAAGGCGTCGGTCCGCGTCACCGCCCCAGTCTCGCACCGGTGGCCGTCCCTGGCCGCACCGGCGGGTGGACTCCCGGCCCCCGGCGGTTGCTCCACCGTGTCGCTCGCCCCCCGGCACGCGCCGGTTGCGGGTGCGCGGACTACGCTGGTCTGACCGTGCGGCAGGTAGACGAGCTGGGGAGTTCGATGAGCAAGGCAGAGCAGATCCTCGCAGCGCTGGGTGGGGAAGCGAACATCGTGGACCTCGAACCGTGCATCACCCGCCTGCGCGTCGAGGTGACCGACCCGTCGCTCGTGGACGAGGCGGCGCTCAAGGCGACCGGCGCGTTCGGTGTCGTGCGCTCGGGCCGGATCGTCCAGGTCATCGTCGGCCCCGAGGCGGACAACCTCGCCGCCGAGCTGGAGACGTTGCGCTGAGGTAGCTCAGTCCTCGTCGGTCTCCGCAGCAGAGTCGTCCGGCGGGAGAGCGCGCGTGGGTGTGTCGGCCGGGCTCTGGGCCCGCTCGCGTTCGGCCGCCAAGAGGTCGCGTTGCCCGCCGAGCGGGATGCCGGCGCGGGTCAGGACGTCGCGGACCGCGACCCGCAGCTCGCGTGCGACGTCCCACTGCATCGCGGGTGCTGTGGTGACGCTGAGGCGGAGGGTGACGGCGTCGAACGTCACGTCCTCGATCCCGGTCACCGTCGGAGCACCCTGCAGGTAGGTGCCGATGACGGGGTCGGTCGCCACGCGCTCGGCCGCCTCCGTGAGCAGACTGCGCACCTCGTCGAGGTCGGCGAAGTAGGCGACGCTCACCTCGACGACGGCCTTTGCCCAGCCCTGGGTCTTGTTCCCGACGCGGGTCATGGTGCCGTTGGGGACGTACCAGAGCGTCCCGGCGGAGT
>JAYTSH010000347.1:0-2614 GCA_043745755.1 Cellulomonas sp.
CTGCAGGTGCACGGCCGTGCGCAGCCAGTCGAGCTCGTGCGGGATCGTGCGGTGGTCGACCTCACGGCCGGCGCGGGGGCGCCACGCCTCGATCCGGGCAGCCTCGCTCGCCCAGGTCCCGACGAGCGGCCAGCCTGCGGACTCGCGCACCGTGACAGCCTGGACGAGGTCGGCGCGCGGGACGAGGACGAGCCGCCATGCTCGGTCGGCGCCGGGATGGCTTGCGTCGTCGGGTCCGTAGCGCGTGCCACCTGGCGCGGTGTGCGGCCACGGGTCGCGCCACGTCACGGGTTCACCCTCGCCCCCCTCGGCTCCAACCGGTTCGCCGATGGCGGCCCAGTCGGCCGTGACGTCCGCGACCTCGACGCGCAGCATGAAGCGCATGCGGTCGAGCCACGCCGCGAGCTCCGGCGCCCCCGCACCCTCGGTCAGCAGCCAGGTCGCCTCGCCGTCGTCCACGACACCGGCCGCGTGCTCGATGTGTCCCTGCGGGCTGAGCACCAAGAGCTCGGTCGAGGTCCGCGGCGCGAGCGTCGCGAGCTCCTGCGAGGTGATCGAGTTGAGCCACGTGAGCCGGTCCGGACCTGCGACGCGCACGACCCCGAGCTGCGACTGGTCGACGACGGCACCGCCGCGCGCCAGCGCACGCTGCTCGGCCGTCGGGTCGCCGTAGTGGAAGGCGACCCCGGCGTCGACGCCCGACCCGACGACGGCGCCGTGCCGTGCGAGCAGCGGGCTGGAGGACGTCGTCATGGCTGCTCCTCGTCGTGCGTCGAAGGTCCGTCCGCACGCACGAGGCGCGCGGACGCATACGTCTGCATCGGGTGCCCGAACGCCGCGAGGTCGAAGGCCCACATCAGGTCACCGTTGACGAGCCCGTAGAGCCGCTTGCCGGACGTGACCTCGGCCGCCGACGAGGTGCGTGCGACGAGGTCGCTCACGAGGTCGATGCGGCCGTTGCCGACGGCTCCGAGATACAGCGACAGGTGCCCCGCCGGGTCGGCGAGCAGGACCTCGACGGGGGCCTGGTCGTCGGCGAGCCCGTCCGGCCGCTCGGGCGGGACGCGCCAGTACCCCGACTCCGTCGACCACACTGGGCCCGGCTCGGCGGGTACGACCGCGGCATCCGGATCGGTCAGCGCCGCGGCGTCGTCGGGGGCGACGACGAGGCGGATCGTCGAGGTGTACGCGAGGTAGGGGCCGCCGTCGTGCGTGAGGTCGACGTCCTGCGTGAACGCGGACTCGTCGATCCCGGGGTAGCCCACGACGCCCTCGCCCTGCCAGCGACCCACGAGCCAGGCCAGGGGGTACACCTCGGGCGCGAGGCCCTCCGGGATGATGAACGTCATAGCCGCCTTCGTCGGACCTCGGCGCTCAGCGCTGGCCCTTGTACAGGCGCAGGACCACGAACCCTGCGAACCAGGCGATGGTCAGCGTGGCGATGACCAGCAGGCCGATGAACACCGCTTCGAGTGCACCCATGCCCCGATCCTAACGACACGCCCGCTCTACGCTGTCCGGATGACCACGCCGACGCGCAGCCTCGTCATCAAGGCCACCAGCGGAGCCGACCGACCCGAGACCGTGAACCAGGCGTTCACCGTCGCAGCAGCAGCCGTCGCCGCCGGCGCGGACGTGAGCCTGTGGCTGACCGGAGAGGCGGCGTGGCTCGCGCTGCCCGGGCGCACCGACGACGTCGCACTCGACCACGCGGCGCCGATCGGCGACCTGCTCTCGGTCGTCCTGGACGCCGGCACCGTCACGGTCTGCACGCAGTGCGCCGCGCGCCGCGGCTTCGGACCCGACGACGTGGTCCCGGGCATCCGGATCGCGGGCGCCGCGGCGTTCGTCGAGGAGATCCTGGCCGCCGGCGCGCAGGCGCTCGTGTACTAGAGGCGAGCGCGGGTCAGGCTGCCCGCGAGCGCAGCCGCACGCCGAGCAGGTACATCTCGCACCCGAGGCACAGGCCGAACGCCGAGTTGAGGAACGCCGCGACCAGCGCGAGCGCCGCAGCGACCGGGACGGCGACCGTGACCCCCGCGAGCCCGAGCAGCACTCCGACGCCCGTGATGATCAGGCCGACGAGCTGCGCGAACCGGGGCGGACGCGCGTCCTCGAGCTCGGCCGGGGGCGCGAGGCGCGGGAGGACGAGCCTGCGGAAGATCAGGCCCTGGACCGTCCCCTGCGCACCGCGTGCGGCACCGAGGGCGAACAGGGCAGCGATGACCGCGAGCAGCGCTGTCGCGGCGCCGCCGCTGAGCAGGAGCACGACGACGAGCAGCACCGCGGTGATCCCAGCGCCGACCCGCGGCCCGCGCGGGTCGATGCCGAGCGGGCTCACCGGCGGGAGCGGGCTGGACTGGCGCGGTGCGGACGGCGGCGGTGTGGACGGCGGCGGTGTGGACGGCGGCGGCGGGGACGGCGGCGGCGGGGACGAGATCGGGTCGGACATGGTTCCTCCTCGAAGGACGGGGTCGGGACGGATTCGTACGGGATCGTGCGACCTGGCACGACGCGGTGCGGCGCTGCGCGGGGATCGCCCGCAGCCGCGGTGCGCAGGTGCGCACGGAGGGGCTCAGCGGGCGCTGACGGTCCCCGGACAGGACTCGAGGGC
>JAYTSH010000348.1:0-1726 GCA_043745755.1 Cellulomonas sp.
CTCGGGCGCCTCGTCGGTCAGGCCCTCCCACCACACGTCCCCGTCGTCGGTCAGCGCGACGTTCGTGAAGATGACGTTCGAGTGCAGGGTCTCGATCGCTGTCGGGTTCGTCGTGACCCCCGTGCCGGGTGCGACCCCGAAGAAGCCTGCCTCGGGGTTGATCGCGCGCAGCCGGCCGTCCGTGCCGGGACCGCCCGGGCGCATCCACGCGATGTCGTCGCCGATCGTCTCGACCTTCCAGCCGGGGATCGTCGGACGGAGCATCGCGAGGTTCGTCTTGCCGCAGGCCGACGGGAACGCGGCCGCAAGGTGGAACACACGGTCCTTCGGGTCGGTGATCCGCAGGATCAGCATGTGCTCGGCGAGCCAGCCCTCGTCGCGCGCCATGACGGACGCGATGCGCAGCGCGAAGCACTTCTTGCCGAGCAGCGCGTTCCCGCCGTATCCCGAGCCGAACGACCAGATCTCGCGGGTCTCGGGGAACTGGACGATGTACTTACGCTGGCTGCACGGCCAGGGGACGTCGTCGATTCGCTCGCCGTCCGGGCCGACGAGCGGTGCACCGACCGAGTGCACCGCGGGCACGAACGCGCCGTCGGCACCGAGCAGGTCGAGCACGGGCGCGCCCGCACGCGTCATGGTCAGCATGCTGACGACGACGTACGGGGAGTCGGTGAGCTGGACGCCGAGCTGGGAGATCGGGCCGCCCAGCGGACCCATCGAGAACGGGACGACGTACATCGTCCGGCCGCTCATCGACCCGTCGAAGACGCCGCGGAGCTCGGCACGCATCACGACCGGCTCGCGCCAGTTGTTCGTCGGGCCTGCGTCCTCGGGCCGCTCGGAGCAGATGAAGGTACGGTCCTCGACGCGCGCGACGTCCCGCGGGTCCGAGCGGGCGAGGTAGCTGTTCGGGCGGCGCACGGGGTTGAGCCGGATGAGCGTGCCGGACGCGACCATGAGCTCGGTGAGCTCGCGGCGCTGCGCGTCCGAGCCGTCGACCCAGACGACCGCGTCGGGCTGTGTGAGCGCGGCGATGTGGCTGACCCAGGCGAGCAGCCCGGTGTGCGACGTCGGGGCGCCGGTCGCGGCGGTCGCGCCGGGGGCGCCGGTCGCGCGGGCGGGCGTCGTGGCCGTGGTGACCGTCAGCCGGGTGCGGGCGGCGTTCGCGACAGACGTGTCGACGAGGGTCATGAGGACTGCCTCCGGTTCGGGCGGGCGGCCGCGACAGGTGCTGCGACCTGCCGCTGAAGTGGTCTCTTCCAGAGTTCGCCATGTCCAGCGGGGTTTCAACGGCTCAGGTATGTCAAGAACGGCAGTTCTTTCGCTACCGTCAAGAGATGACCGACGAGACCGTGGACCTTCCACCCGGAGCCCCGGTACCGGCGGGCGACGGCACCCGTGCCCGGCGCCCGGCGAACCCCGGCAACCGGCTGACGCTCGGTCGGCGCATCCGGCACTTCCGCACCGCCCGATCGATGACGCTCGACCAGCTCGGCCGCGAGACCGGCACGGCACCCAGCCAGCTCTCGCTCATCGAGAACGGCCACCGCGAGCCCCGCCTGTCGCTGCTCGGCGAGATCGCCACGGCCCTGCACGTCGAGGTCGCCGATCTCATCGCTCCCGAGCCGCCGAGCCGCCGAGCCGCGCTCGAGATCGCCCTCGACCGCGCGCAGCGCTCCCAGACGTACACGGGCCTGGGCCTGCCCGCGGTCCGCCCGAGCCG
>JAYTSH010000349.1:0-1507 GCA_043745755.1 Cellulomonas sp.
GCGCTGGCACCTCGACCACCACGTCGTCGTCATCCCCAAGTCCGTCCACCGCGACCGCATCGCCGCGAACCTCGACATCCTCGGGTTCGCGCTCACAGCCGCCGAGGTCGCGCGCATCGACGAGATCGGCGTCCGGGCAGGCTGAGCGATGAGCGCCGACGGGCCCGACACCGGATCGAGTGGCACTGAGCGCTCTTCGACGGGCCCTGCGCGGCGCCGGCTGTTGACGTGGGTGGCGGCGGTCGTCGTGCTCGTCGTCGTGGGAGCGTCGTTCGCGGTCGTGCAGGTCCGTGCCGCCCGCGCGGCCGCCGAGCCGGCGACCCCGACGGCACCGCACGCAGCCGAGCTCCTCGCCGCAGGCACAGCAGTCGACACGGCCCGGGTCGACGCCGAGGCCGACCGGTCGACGCGGCAACGGGCGGTAGACGCTGCAGCGGCCGCGGCGACCGCTGCGACCGCTGCGAAGAAGCCGTCGGCCGCGAGCCCGCAGCCCACGACCGGCCCGTCGGTGGCCGATCTCGCCGCTGCCGCCGCCGCCGCGAAGGCCAAGGCGGTCGCGGGGGGCGTGCCCGTCTGGGTGACGTCGGTGCCCACGGCGGACGGCGACGGCTCGAACGGCCACATGCCGATGTCGTCGATGTGCCTGATCGGCTGGGGAACCGACCAGATCGCCAGCCCGCAGTACCTGCGCTGCGACGCGGCGGCCGCGCTGGCCCGGCTGAACGACGCGTTCCGCGCCCGCTTCGGCGAGCCGCTCTCGATGGATCTCACCTACCGCTCGTACGACGAGCAGGTGCGGATCGCCGCCTACTACGGGGATATCGCCGCGAAGCCTGGCACGTCGTCGCACGGGCTCGGAACGGCGCTCGACGTGCAGGAGTGGCCCGGCGTGTACGGGTTCGGCACCGAGCGGTACGCGTGGCTCGTCAACAACGCCCCGACGTACGACTGGTTCGCACCGTCGCGAGTTCGCGAGACCGGCGCGTACCCCGAGTACTGGCACTACGAGTACGGCCCGGGCCGCACGAGCTGATCGGCGGGCGGACCTCTTCCGCACGGGCGTCGGCACGTGGATGTCACGTTTCGATAACGATCTGACGCACCGGGACCAAAGTACCTAGTACTCACTGTGCTAGGCGTCTGTGCCGCTGGTAGACATTGCCTCCTCCTACCCGGGGGACTCCTGCGACCGGCAACGCCGCCCGTCCACGTCCCCGGGCGACCGCTCCTTCCGCGCCCTTCACCACAACGAGGTGGTCATGAATCGACACGTGCCCGCGGGGATCTTCCTCGCCGTCCTGGCTGCACTGATCGTCCTGCTCTCCGGATTCCTCGGACCCGACGTCCAGGGGGTCGTCCTTCTCGGCGCGGCTCTCGGTGGCGCGCTGGGCCTCGTCCCGGACCGCTCCCCCGCGCAGCGCGCCGGAGCGTTCGCCGTCGGGTTCGTCGCCGCCTGGATCGGCTACCTGCTGCGTGCCGCGACCCTGCCCGACGCGCCGAGCGGCCG
>JAYTSH010000350.1:0-1880 GCA_043745755.1 Cellulomonas sp.
TCCTCGTCGAGCTCACGGGCCAGGACGTCCATGAGCAGAGCGGTCCCGTCGCGGTAGGCGCGCCAGTGGGTCTGCTGCTCGGGCGTGAGCCAGCGGACGTCGGCTGCGGTGACGGCAGCCCGGGTCGGGGTGTCGGTCTGGGTCACGGTGACCTCCGGTCGGGACGAGTTGCGCTGGGGGGTTGCGCCACGGGGTTGCGCTCTGGGATCCACTGTAGTAGAAATGTCAACTACAGGCGATTGACGCTTCAACTTTCGCCGATTCAACTTTCTCACTCTCACACGAGGAGCATCATGACCACCGCCACCGCACTCCCCACCGATCTGGTCGCCGGCACCTGGACCGTCGACGCGTCGCACAGCGAGGCCGGCTTCTCGGTCCGCCACGCCGGCATCTCCAAGGTCCGTGGCACCGTCGCGATCACCGAGGGCACCATCGTCGTCGGCGAGGACCTGACCGTCACGTCGGTCACCGCGACGCTCGACCCGTCGACCATCAGCACCGGCGACGCCGGCCGCGACGGCCACCTCAAGAGCGCCGACTTCTTCGACGTCGAGCAGTTCGCCACCTGGACGTTCGCCTCGACCTCGGTGCGTGCCGCAGGCAGCCACTACGTCCTCGTCGGCGACCTCACGATCCACGGCGTGACGAGGTCCGTCGAGCTCGAGACCGAGTTCAACGGCACCGCCGTCGACCCGTACAACAACCTGCGCGCGGGCTTCTCGGCCAGCACGACCATCTCCCGCAAGGAGTTCGGCCTGACCTGGAACGCGGTCCTCGAGGCCGGCGGCGTCCTGGTCAGCGACAAGGTCGTCATCTCGATCGACGCTGCGGCCATCAAGCAGGCCTGACACCCCCTCCCAGCACGCCGGGCGAGGACGCCGCGCCTGCCGACCGTGCGGGCCCCGCGGACAGCGCCCGACGGAGCCGGGTCGCGTCGATCCGCCAGTAGCCCTGCCGGACGCCGTCGACCTCGACGACGGGCACGAGCTCGGAGTACACGTCGAACACCGACCGGCCGCCGGGCAGCGCCGCCGCGTCGGGCGCGTCGATGTCGACCTCGGTCCAGGAATCGCCCGTCTCGGCGCAGACCAGGGCGACGAGCGCACGGGCCTCGGTGCACAGGTGGCAGCCGGCGCGCCCGAAAAGGACGACCCGGGCGGGATGTCCCGGTGCCGGGACGGCTGCGGGGACGGGATCGGTGGTCGACACGGCACCAGCGTAGGCACCGTGGATACAGTGGCCGCGTGACCGAGCCGACCTCGACAGCCCCCGGCCCGTCAGGCCTCGTCGAATCGGCGGTGGCGCCCGCGGGACGCGCGGCAGCATTCTTCGACGTCGACAACACGATCATCCGGGGCGCGAGCGCGTTCCATCTGGCCGTGGGGCTGTACCGTCGCGGGTTCTTCCGCAGGTGGGACATCGTGACGTTCGCTATCCACCAGTCGCGCTACCTCATGTTCGGCGAGAACCACCGGCAGATCGACGAGGTCCGCGACAAGGGCCTGACGATCATGACGGGGCACTCCGTCGCCGAGGTCGTGGCAATCGCCGAGGACATCTACGACGAGGTCCTGAGCCTGCGGATCTTCCCCGGCACCCAGAAGCTCCTCGACGAGCACCTCGCGGCGGGCCACGAGGTCTGGCTCATCACGGCGACCCCGGTCGAGATCGGCGAGCTCATTGCCCGCCGGCTCGGTGTCACGGGCGCGCTGGGCACCATCGCCGAGCACAAGGACGGCTTCTACACCGGCAGGCTCGTGGGCGACATGCTGCACGGCAAGGCCAAGGCCAGCGCGGTCCGCGAGCTGGCCGCGCGCGAGAACCTCGACCTCACCGCGTCCTACGCGTACGGCGACTCGACGAACGACGTGCCGATC
>JAYTSH010000351.1:0-2776 GCA_043745755.1 Cellulomonas sp.
CAACCGCTCGAGCACGGTGAGCTCGTCATCCATCGCGCCTCGGGCGTTGCGCGCTTCCCCGCCCGCTTCCAGCTCGTGCTCGCGGCGAACCCGTGCCCGTGCGGTCGCGGGGTCGGCAAAGGTCTCGAGTGCACGTGCCGGTCCGAGCAGCGCCGCAGGTACTTCAGCAAGCTGTCGGGACCGTTGCTGGACCGGGTCGACCTCCAGGTCGACGTGCTCCCGGTGTCCCGGGCTGCGCTGGACCCCGGGCGCGGAGCGGAGTCGAGCGGCATCGTCGCCGCACGCGTCGCGGCTGCCCGCGCCGTGCAGGCTGAACGACTTGCCGGAACGCCGTGGCGGACCAACGCAGAGGTGCCGGGTGCGTGGATGCGTGAGCGGCTGGGGCCAGACCGCCGGCTCGTGAGCGACCTCGACCGAGCGCTCGACCGCGGGCTCCTGAGCCTGCGCGGCGTCGACCGCGTGCTCCGCGTTGCCTGGACGCTCGCCGACCTCGCCGGACGGCAAGGGCCACGGCGCGACGACATCGGGCAGGCACTGCTGCTGCGCACGCGTGGTCAGGGGCTCGCATGAACGCGGCACGGATCGCCATCGACGACGAGCTCTCGGCACGCGTCGCGTGGAGCAGGTTGATCGAGCCGGGTGACGCGGTCGCGGGCGAGCTCGTCCGGACGCTGGGGGCCGGTCGCGCACTGGTCTGGGCGCGCGCTGCGGCGACGTCCGACGACGTCGCCACGCTCGTCACAGCGCTCGTCGATGCCGAACCGTCGCTCGACGAGGTGCGCCGACGCCTCGGCACCGCCGTCGGGCGATGGGCAGGGCGGTTCGCCGACCTCGACCCGGCCCGCGACCTCGAACGCATGCACCGGCTCGGTGGCGGCGTGCTGCACCCCGGATCGGTCGGCTGGCCGTCCGGTCTCGACGACCTCGGCCCCGTCGCGCCCATGTGCCTCTGGGTCCGCGGACGACTCGAGGTGTCGGCATCGCTGGACCGATCGATCGCGCTCGTCGGTGCTCGGGCATCGACGTCCTACGGCGAGCACGTCGCGGTCGATCTCGCCGCCGGACTCGCCGCGCACTCCACGTGCGTGGTCTCGGGCGGCGCCTACGGGATCGACGCGGCCGCACACCGAGGATCGTTGGCTGCCGGCGGAACGACCGTGGCGCTGCTCGCGGGTGGCGTCGACCGTGCGTACCCGGTGGGTAACGCGCCGCTGCTCGAGCGCATCCTCGAGCAGGGCGGCAGCGTGCTGAGCGAGGTCCCCCCGGGCGGCGTGCCGAGCAAGGGCAGGTTCCTCATGCGCAACCGGCTGATCGCGGCCGTGAGCCGGGCCACGGTGGTCGTCGAGGCAGCATGGCGGTCGGGGGCGCTGAGCACGGCCAACCATGCGGTCGCGCTGCTGCGCCCTGTCGGTGCCGTGCCGGGGCCCGTGACGTCGATGGCCTCAGCCGGGTGCCACCGGCTGCTGCGGGACGGTGCGGCAGTCTGTGTCACCGACGCGGCCGAGGTCCTCGAGCTTGCGGGGCGCGCGGGCGAGGACCTGCCTCCCGAGCGGGTGACCGAGACCCGCGACGGCGACGACCTCGACTGGGCGTCGCGGCGGCTCCTCGATGCCCTCCCGGGCCGCTCACCCGTGGGGCACGACGAGCTCGCACGCACGGCTGGGCTGTCCGTCGGAGAGGTGCGAGGTGCGCTCGGCGTCCTCGAGCTCGCCGGTCTCGCGCGCCGCGTCGGTGCGGGGTGGGCGAGACCGGTTCGCGCACCCGCGGGTCGTCGCCCCTGACTCGTCACGAACGGCGTGGAGAGGGGGTCGCCGCACCCCGATCGGCCCGTGCGTTCGTTGTAGCAGTAATCGGACAAGATGGTGCGTATCGCCCAGGCACGGGTGAAGTCTGGTTGACCTCGCTTGTCAGTCTCATGTACGGCACGGCACGGTAGGGGCATGCACTCGGCCGCGGGCACGAGCGTGGCAACGGTCCGAAGCACCGCTGTCGCGGACTTTGCCATGCATCTGAGGGCGCAGCGGGGCCTTTCGGAACACACCGTGCGCGCCTACGTGGGCGACATCGAGCACCTTACGGCGTTCGCCGGTCGGTACGGTCGGACTGAGATCATGGATGTCGACCTGGGACTGCTGCGGGCATGGCTCGCCTCCATGGCGGCGGCCGAGCGGAGCCGAGCGACCTTGGCGCGTCGGGGGGCTGCGGCCCGGACATTCTTCGACTGGGCGCGTCGGACCGGACGCGTGGCGACCGACCCGGCGCTCCGGCTCGCGAGTGCACGTCCCGCGAGCCCGCTGCCGACCGTGCTCAGCGTCGACGCCACGGCCCGGTTGCTCGACGTCGCGCGCACGCGGGCACAGGTAGCCGACCCGATCCACCTGCGGGACTGGGCGGCCCTCGAGCTGCTGTACGCCACGGGTGCACGCGTCGGTGAGCTGTGCGGCGCCGACCTGGACGACCTCGACCTGTCAGAGCGGACGTTGCGCGTCGTCGGAAAGGGCGACAAGGAGCGGGTCGTCCCGTTCGGGGTGCCCGCGGCCGAGGCGGTCAAGGCGTGGCTCGACCGAGGGCGTCCGGCGCTCGCCGGTGATCTCGCCGGTCGCGCGCTGCTGCTGGGCCGCCGCGGCGGACGTGCCGATCAGCGACAGATCCGCGCCGTCGCGCACGTCGTCGCCGCACTCTCCGGTGTCGACGACGTCGCGCCGCACGCCTTGCGGCACACAGCTGCGACGCATCTCCTGGAGGGCGGCTCCGACCTGCGCAGCGTCCAGGAAGT
>JAYTSH010000352.1:0-7223 GCA_043745755.1 Cellulomonas sp.
CGTGACCCCGAGGAGCCAGAGGCCGGCCCTGCGCACCGTCTGCGGCGCCGCCGTCCGGTGCAGGCTGACCAGCAGGACGGCGAGGACCACCACGAAGAGCGACACCACGCCGGCGTGCGCCCGCGCGATCAGGATGGGGTCGACCGCGAACCGGTAGGCGACCTTGTCGTCGCCGCCGTGGGGACCCGACCCGGTCACGACGACCCCGAGTGCGAGCAGGGCAACGGCGGCGGCAGTGAGCAGCCAGGCGAGTCTGAGCAGCCGCAGCCCGACGACTGGCACGGCGGGGCTGTCGCCGGCGCGCTCGCGCACGACCAGGACCGTCGACACCGCGACGAGCGCGAGCGACACGAGCATGTGGACGCCGACCACCGCAGGGTTCAGGTGGAACAGGACGGTGACGCCGCCGATCACTGCCTGGGCGAGGACCCCGAGGACCGGGGCGAGGCCGAGCAGCCGGTAGGACCGCGAGCGGGAGCGGTCCGTCCAGACGAGCAACGCGACAGTGAGCGCGATGACTATGAGGAATCCCGTCAGGGTGCGGTTGCCGAACTCGATGAGCCGGTGGGTCGACGTCGCCGCAGTGAGCGTCGGAGTGAACGACCCGGGTTCGCACTGCGGCCACGTCGAGCAGCCGAGGCCCGAGCCGGTGAGGCGCACGGCGCCGCCGGTCACGACGATGACGCCCTGAGCCACGACGTTGACGAGCAGCGCTCTGCGGATCCACCGCCGCCGGCGAGCGAGACGATCGGTCGGAGGCTCGGTCACTGACGTGGTGCTCACGGGACCAGGGTAGGGCCGGCGTCCCGGCGCCGGTGCCACCTCCGGCCAGCGTCGACGGTTGTCAGTGCCACCGGAACAGGCGGGCGGCCGACCAGGCCAGCACAGCCGTCCATGCCAGCAGCACGCCCACTGACCATGCCGGGAGCGTGCCGTGGATCAGCGCCCCGCGCAGGGCCTCGCCGAGCGCGCCGGACGGGAGCAGCCGGGCGACATGCTCGAGCGGGCCGGGGAGCTGGGAGACCGGCACCACGACGCCGCTGCCGACCGCAAGCACGACGAGCAGGAGGTTCGCGCCAGCGAGGACAGCCTCCGCGCGCAGCGTGCCGGCGACGAGGAGCGCGAGCGAGATGAAGGCTGCCGTGCCCAGCACGAGCGTGACGAGGGCGAGCGGGATACCGGCCGCGACGGGTCGCCAGCCCAGCGCAAGGCCGGTGCCGCCGATGACGACGACCTGGACGGCCTCGACTGCGGCGACCCCGAGGAACTTCCCGGCGAGCAGCCCGCCGCGACCGAGCGGGGTCGTGGCGAGCAGGCGCAGCACCCCGTTGCGGCGGTCGAACGACGTCGCGATCGCCTGGGACGTGAAGGCCGTGCTCATCACCGCGAGCGCGATGACCCCGGGTGCCACGACGTCGATGCGCGCCGCGCCACCGGTGCTGAGCTCGACGACACCGCTGCGCGACAGCCCGACGAGCACCAGGACGGGCAGGAAGATTGTCACCAAGAGCTGTTCGCCGTTGCGCAGGATCATGCGGGTCTCGAACGCGCCCTGCGAGGCGACTCGGCGCCACGCTGCCGCGGCAGCCGGTGGGGCTGGGGTCCTCGGCTGCGCGCTCAACGAAGGCTCCGACCGGTGAGGTCGAGGAAGACGTCCTCGAGCGTGCGACGCCCGACCCAGATGTGTGTCGCCAGGACGTCGCGCTCGGCGCACCACGACGCCAGGGCTGCCACGACGCCCGGGTCGACGTGCCCGCTCGCGACGTATCTGCCCGGCGACTCCTCCGTGACGCTCACCGACCGGGTGTGAGACGAGAGCTCGCCGACCGGGCCCGCCGCGCTGAGGCTCGCGCCGATCGAGCCGAGATCGAGCCCCTCGACGGCACGGAAGTGCAGCGTGCGGTCGTCGTCGGCGGCGACCAGCTCGGCGACCGTCCCCTGGGCGATGACCGCGCCGTGGTCGACGACGACGACACGATCGGCCAACGACTCCGCCTCGTCCATGAGGTGCGTCGTCAGCACGATCGCGACACCCTCGTCGCGCAGCTCACGGATCAGGTCCCACACCGCGTGCCGCGACTGCGGGTCCATCCCGGCGCTCGGCTCATCGAGGAAGACGAGCTCGGGGCGCCCGACCAGGGCGATCGCGAGGGCGAGTCGCTGGCGCTGCCCGCCCGAGAGCCGTCGGACCGTCGTGCGAGCGAACGACGCGAGACCGAGCCGGTCGGTCAGGTCTGCCACGTCTCGGGGCTGGGCGTACATCGTCGCGACGTGCTGCAGCATCTCGAGTGCGCGGACCCCGGTCGGCAGACCGCCGTCCTGGAGCATGACCCCGACGCGGGGGCTGAGCATGCGCGCGTCGGTGCGCGGGTCGAGACCGAGGACGCGCACGGTGCCGCCGTCCGGCACACGCAGTCCTTCGCAGCACTCGATCGTCGTGGTCTTGCCGGCGCCGTTCGGTCCGAGGACCGCGGTGATGCTCCCGGCGTCGGCGACAAGGTCGAGCCCGTCGACGACGGCTCGACCGTCGTAGCGCTTGACCAGGCCACGGATCTCGACGGCGGGGGAGTCGGGCACGATCGCGAGTCTAGACGCCATCCCCGTGAGCCCTGCGGCCGGCGCGCGGCCTAGTGAGGGTCCCCTTGCTTGCGCGGAACGAATTGCGGCACAAGGATGTTGTCAATATCGAACGGGCGCGTCTGTGCGCCTGTGAGGTCACGAGCGCCCTCACTGGGCGAGCGGTGGACCACCGGATCCCGCAGGAGGTGTGCATGAGCGTCACGCTGCGCGACGTGCGCCCCACCAGCTCCGGCCCGTCCGACGCGGGCGAGTCCGAGGCGGGGACACGGCTCCGGGTCCTGCAGCTCATTGCCGCCGACGGACCCGTCTCGGCCGCCGACATCGCGCGCGAGCTCAACCTGACACCCGCCGCCATCCGCCGCCACCTCGGTGTGCTCGAGGGCACCGAGCAGATCTCCGTGCACGAGGGCACCCAGGGACTGGGCCCGGCCAGGCGGGGCCGACCGGCGCGCCGCTACGTCGCCACGAGCCACGGTCAGGCCGCCCTCTCGCACCGATACTCCGAGCTGGCGGGTCAGGCGCTGCGCTTCCTCTCTGCGGTCGCCGGCCCCGACGCCGTCACGGACTTCGCCGAGAGCCGCGTGCGCGACCTCGAGCAGCGCTACACGGCGGCTCTCGCGACCGCGGGCCAGGACATGTTTGCTCGGGTGAACGTCCTGGCGGCCGCGCTGGCCAGCGACGGCTACGCCGCGACGGCTCGACCAGTCCCGGGCGCCGCTGCCATCCAGCTCTGCCAGGGCCATTGCCCGGTCCAGGAGATCGCCGCCGAGTTCCCCCAGCTCTGCGAGGCCGAGGCGCATGCCTTCTCGCGGCTGCTCGGCGTCCACGTGCAGCGCCTCGCCACCCTCGCCGGCGGCGGTCACGTCTGCACCACGAACATCCCGATCATCACGACCCCTGCCCCTGTGGAAGGACCGACACCATGAGCGCCCCTACCGACAGCGCTGTGAACGCACCCATGACCCAGGATGAGGCGATCGCTTCGATCGGGAGCTACACCTATGGGTGGCATGACTCTGATACCGCTGGCATCTCGGCGCGGCGTGGTTTGAGCGAGGAGGTCGTGCGGAACATCTCGGGCCTGAAGAATGAGCCTGCGTGGATGCTCAAGACGCGGCTGAAGGCGCTGCGATTGTTCGACAAGAAGCCCATGCCGTGGTGGGGTGCGGACCTCTCGGGCATCGATTTCGACAACATCAAGTACTTCGTGCGGTCGACCGAGAAGCAGGCCACGACGTGGGATGACCTGCCTGACGACATCAAGAACACGTATGACCGGCTGGGTATCCCTGAGGCTGAGAAGCAGCGCCTGGTGGGTGGTGTGGCGGCGCAGTACGAGTCTGAGGTCGTCTACCACCAGATCCAGTCGGAGCTCGAGGAGCAGGGTGTCATCTTCGTCGACACCGACACGGGGCTGCGTGAGTACCCGGAGATCTTCGAGCAGTACTTCGGTTCGGTGATCCCGTCGGGTGACAACAAGTTCGCGTCGCTGAACACCTCGGTGTGGTCCGGGGGTTCGTTCGTGTATGTCCCGCCGGGTGTGCATGTCGACATCCCGCTGCAGGCCTACTTCCGGATCAACACGGAGAACATGGGGCAGTTCGAGCGGACGCTGATCATCGCCGACGAGGGCTCGTACGTGCATTACGTCGAGGGTTGTACTGCCCCGGTCTACACGTCGGACTCGTTGCACTCGGCGGTTGTCGAGATCATCGTCAAGAAGAACGCTCGGGTGCGTTATACGACCATCCAGAACTGGTCGAACAACGTCTACAACCTGGTGACCAAGCGGGCTACCGCGGCCGAGGGCGCCACCATGGAGTGGGTCGATGGCAACATCGGGTCGAAGGTCACGATGAAGTACCCCGCGATCTACCTCATGGGTGAGCATGCTCGGGGTGAGACGCTGTCGATCGCGTTCGCGGGCGCCGGTCAGCACCAGGACGCGGGCGCCAAGATGGTGCACGCCGCTCCGAACACGTCGTCCTCGATCGTGTCGAAGTCCGTGGCTCGCGGTGGCGGACGCACGTCGTACCGCGGTCTGGTGCAGGTGCTCGAGGGCGCCTCGCACTCGGCTTCGAACGTGCTGTGCGACGCGCTGCTCGTCGACCAGATCTCCCGGTCCGACACCTACCCGTACGTCGACGTCCGCGAGGACGACGTGTCGATGGGCCACGAGGCCACGGTCTCGCGGGTGAGCGAGGACCAGCTGTTCTACCTCATGTCGCGCGGCATGAAGGAGACCGAGGCCATGGCCATGATCGTGCGCGGATTCGTCGAGCCCATCGCGCGCGAGCTGCCCATGGAGTACGCCCTCGAGCTGAACCGATTGATCGAGCTGCAGATGGAAGGTGCAGTCGGCTGATGACGAGCACCACTACTGACTTCGACGAGGCCACTGGCGCGACGCGCGGGCTTTCCACCGACCACTCCCGGGCGGTCACCGACGGTGCGCACCAGCACGGCCGGGGTGGTACGCCCCAGTCGAGCCGCGCGGATCGCCTCAGCTCGTTCGACCTCGCGCAGTTCCCCGTGCCCAACGGGCGCGAGGAGGAGTGGCGGTTCGCGCCGGTCGACCGGCTGGCACCGCTGTTCGCCGCCCAGCTCACCGGACCCAAGGTCATCACGACAGTCGTCGAGGCGCCCGAGGTGACGGTCGAGGTCGTCGACCGCGACGACATACGCCTGGGCCAGGCGGGCAAGCCCGGTGACAGGACGGCAGCGACGGCGTGGGCGTCGTTCCAGCGTGCGACGGTCGTGACGATCCCGCCGCAGGTGGTCGCGTCGACCGCGACGACGATCCGGGTCGAGGGCATCGACGCGAGCAAGCCGACCGCCTCGCACGTGCTCGTGCACGCCCGTGAGCTGTCCGAGGCACTCGTCGTGATCGACCACATCGGGCCCGCGACGCTCGCCGAGACGGTCGAGGTCATCGTCGAGGACGGCGCACACCTGACGCTCGTCTCGGTCCAGGACTGGGCCCCCGGCTCGGTGCACGCATCCTCGCACCGGCTTCGCCTCGGGCGCGACGCGACGCTCAAGCACATCGTGGTCACGTTGGGCGGCGACGTCGTGCGGATCACCCCCGACGCGGAGTTCGTCGGCGAGAACGGTTCGGTCGAGATGATCGGGCTCTACTTCGCCGACGCGGGCCAGCACCAGGAGCACCGGCTCTTCGTCGACCACGCGGTCCCGGCCTGCCGCTCGCGCGTCACCTACAAGGGCGCCCTGCAGGGCGACGGCGCGCACACCGTGTGGGTGGGTGACGTTCTCATCCGGGCGGCTGCCGAGGGCACCGACACCTACGAGCTCAACCGCAACCTCGTGCTCTCCGAGGGCGCCCGCGCGGACTCGGTGCCGAACCTCGAGATCGAGACGGGCCTCATCGCGGGCGCCGGGCACGCGAGCGCCACGGGCCGCTTCGACGACGAGCAGCTGTTCTACCTGCGCTCCCGCGGCATCCCGGAGCCCGATGCGCGTCGGCTCGTGGTGCGCGGATTCTTCGCCGAGCTCATCCACGGGATCGGCGTGCCCGAGGTCGAGGAGCGCCTGACCGTGGCGATCGATGCCGAGCTCGACAAGAGCATGAGCGTGCTCGATGCGGCGCCCACCGTGCTGGGGCTCGAGGACAGCCTGTGAGCGCCCAGCTCGCCTGTGACGTCGCGGACGTCGCCGTCGGCGGCGCCCTGCGGGTCGAGCTGGTCGGTTCGAACGGTCCCGTCGAGGTCGCCGTCGTGCGCGACGAGGACGGTGAGCTGCACGCGATCTCCGACGTCTGCTCGCACGCGCAGGTGTCCTTGTCTGACGGCGAGGTCGAGGGCCGCACGATCGAGTGCTGGCTGCACGGTTCCCGCTTCGACCTGCGGACCGGCAAGCCGCTGAGCCCGCCGGCCGTCCGCCCCGTCCCCGTCTACCCCCTGACTGTCGACGGCGCGCGTGTGCTCGTCGACGTCGACGCCAACGGATCCCCCGAGGAGAGCTGAGTATGGCCACGCTAGAGATTCACGACCTGCACGTGAGCGTCGAGACCAAGGAAGGCCCCAAGCCGATCCTGCGCGGCGTCGACCTGACCGTCGCGAGCGGTGAGACCCACGCGATCATGGGCCCCAACGGCTCGGGCAAGTCGACACTGGCGTACTCCCTCGCCGGTCACCCGAAGTACAAGGTCACGAACGGGACGGTGACGCTCGACGGTGCCGACGTGCTGGCTATGTCGGTCGACCAGCGGGCGCGCGCAGGGCTGTTCCTCGCGATGCAATACCCCGTCGAGGTCCCGGGGGTGTCGGTGACGAACTTCCTTCGCACCGCCAAGACCGCGATCGACGGCACCGCACCGAAGCTGCGCACCTGGACCAAGGACGTCAATGCGGCCATGGAGCTGCTGCGCATGGACCCGGAGTTTGCGACCCGCAGCGTCAACGAAGGTTTCTCTGGCGGCGAGAAGAAGCGCCACGAGATCCTCCAGCTCGAGCTGCTCAAGCCGAAGTTCGCGATCCTCGACGAGACCGACTCGGGTCTTGACGTCGACGCGCTGCGCGTCGTGTCGGAGGGCGTGAACCGCGTGCGCGAGAGCGGCGAGGTGGGCGTGCTGCTCATCACGCACTACACGCGGATACTGCGGTACATCACGCCCGACTTCGTGC
>JAYTSH010000353.1:0-1613 GCA_043745755.1 Cellulomonas sp.
CCGGACGGTCAGGACGGCCGTCAGGCCCGCCATCACGTCCTCCTTCTCGATGCGCTCGGTTGTGTCCCGCGCGGAGATCTTGAGGCGGCGAGCGTTCGCGTCGACGGCCTTGCGCAGGGTCCGCAGCAGGGCGGCCTCGAACCCGGCGAGGTGTGCCCCGCCCTTCGGGGTCGAGATGATGTTGACGAACGTCCGCACCTCGGTGTCGTACCCGGTGCCCCAGCGCAGTGCGATGTCGACCTCGCACTCGCGCGTGACCTCCTGCGGCGACATGTGTCCACGGCCGTCGAGCACGGGCACTGTCTCGGTGAACGTGCTTGACCCGGTCAGGTGCCACGTGTCCGTCACTGCGGGGTCGGGTGCGAGGTGGTCGACGAAGTCGACGGTCCCGCCGGCGTGCAGGAACGTCTCCTCGTGCGGGCCGTCCGCACCGGGGGTGCCCGGGATCCCGCGCTCGTCACGCACGGTGATCGCCAGCCCCGGCACGAGAAAGCTCGTCTGGCGCGCGCGCGTGACCAGCTCGTCGTAGGAGAACAGCGTGTTCGCGGGGAACACCTGCGGGTCGGCCCAGTACCGCACGCGGGTTCCGGTCCGGCCCTTCGCGGTACGGCCCAGGATGCTGAGCTCAGAGTTGTCCACGAACGCCTCGAACGGCGCGTCGGGGCTCGGCTCGCCGGTGTCATGGAAGATCCCGGGCTCGCCGCGGTGGAACGTCATGAGATGCGTCTTGCCGCCGCGGTCGACCTCGACGTCGAGCCGCGCGGACAGCGCGTTGACGACGGAGGCGCCGACGCCGTGCAGGCCGCCCGATGCCGCGTACGAGCCGCCGCCGAACTTGCCGCCGGCGTGCAGCTTGGTGAACACGACCTCGACGCCCGTCAGGCCGGTCTTGGGCTCGAGGTCGACCGGGATCCCTCGACCCTTGTCGCGGACCTCGACCGAGGAGTCGGCGCGCAGCACGATGTCGATCCGGTCGCCGAAACCGCCCAGGGCCTCATCGACGGAATTGTCGATGATCTCCCAGAGGCAGTGCATGAGCCCGCGCGAGTCGGTGGACCCGATGTACATCCCCGGGCGCTTGCGGACGGCCTCCAGGCCCTCCAGGACCGAGAGGTGCCTGGCGGTGTAGCTGGACTCTGCCGATGCCGTCGTCACGATGCCCGAGCGTAATCGACGGCACCGACGGGGCCGCGGCGACGTGCCGAACCGTGCCCCGGTCGCGCCAGTTTGCGCTTGTTCGCGCCGGTGGTGGCTGTACGCGGAAAGCGAACCTCGCCGTTTCGATGCGATGGAATCCGCCGCCCGCTGGTTGTATAGCGATGTGACTGGGACAACGACCGAACCGCTGACCGTAGCCGACCGCTGCGACCGTTGTGGCGCGCAGGCCTACGTCCGGGTGCAGCTGACCGTGGGCGAGCTTCTGTTCTGCGCCCACCACGCTCGTGAGCACGCACCGAAGTTCGCCGAGCTGGCGACGTTCGTGCAGGACGAGACCGACCGACTCCTCGCCGAGCACGGAGCGGGCGCCGGCGCAGCGCGCTGAGCCTCCACTCCTGACACGACCACCGAAGACCTCCGGCTGGCACCGACTCCACAGACGACGAGGAAGGCCC
>JAYTSH010000354.1:0-12353 GCA_043745755.1 Cellulomonas sp.
TTCGTCGTGCAGTAGTCAGATTATAGAACTTCTAACCGTCAGATTGTGAGGAGTCCAGCGGCCAGTGTGTCGGCAGCGCGTCAGCGCGACACACCAGACCGAAGGTCCCGCCCCACGCACGCGCCCCTGTGGCTAGCCTGAGCCAAGGGTTTGTCTCCAATGAGGGAGCACCGCATGGGCACCGTATCGACGTCGAAGATCCGCAACGTCGCCCTGGTGGGCCACAGTGGCAGCGGCAAGACGACGCTGGCTGAGGCACTGCTGCTGCGCGCCGGGGCCATCTCCCGGGCAGGGCGTATCGAGGACGGGTCGACGGTGTGCGACTTCGAGCCTGAGGAGATCGCTCGCGGCATCTCCCTGTCGGTCGCCCTCGCACCGTTCGAGTGGACGGCGCCGGACGGCGAGACGTACAAGGTGAATCTCCTGGACACGCCGGGGTACGCGGACTTCGTGGGCGGGGTCGACGCCGCGATGAGCGTCGCGGACCTCGTCGTCGTTGTCGTGAGCGCGGTCGACGGGCTCGAGGTGGGCGCCGAGACGGCATGGGAGCAGGCGGCGGCCCTCGGGCTGCCGCGCATGGTGTTCGTCACCAAGGAGGACAAGCCGCGCGCCGACTTCCACCGGGTGCTCGAGCAGCTGCGCAGCGTGTTCGGCGCCGGGATCATCCCCCTCGAGCTGCCGCTCGGGGAGCAGGACGCGTTCCATGGCGTCGCCGACGTACTGTCCGAGCACGGGCTGGAGTACACCGCGGACGGCCGCCACCATGACGAGCCGATCCCCGCCGACGTCGCGGAGGAGGAGCACCGCCTGCACGACGAGGTGGCCGAGGAGATCGTCTCGGGGGACGACGCCCAGCTCGAGCGGTACCTGGCCGGCGACATGCCGGATGCGTCCGAGCTCGAGCGCAGCCTGGCCCACGAGGTGCGGGACGGGCTCGCGTTCCCCGTGGTCGTCGGTTCCGCGGTGACGGGCGTCGGGGTCGACCGGCTCGCGGACTTCCTGTGCGAGCTCGGGCCGTCACCGGCCGACCGTCCGCGGCACGTCGTGGTCGGCGGGCCCGACGACGGCCATGAGATCGAGATCGACGTCGACCCGGCAGGCGAGCCGCTCGCGTACGTGTTCCGGACCGTCGCGGACCCGTTCGTCGGGCAGCTGTCCCTCATCCAGGTGCTGTCCGGGACGCTCGCGCCCGAGGACCACCTCGTCAACACGACGACCGGGGCGGACGAGCGCCTGCACGGCCTGTTCCACCTGCGCGGCAAGGAGCACCTGCCGGCGGAGAAGGTCGTCGCGGGCGACCTCGCGGCCGTCCCGAAGCTCACAGCGAGCCCGACCGGCACGGCCCTCGCGCGCGGCACCACACCCGTGCGGGTCGTCGGCCCGGCCCGGCGCCCGACGCCCTACGGGCTCGCGCTGCGCCCGATCACGCAGTCCGACGACGACAAGCTGTCTGGTGCGCTCGGCAAGCTCGTCGCGGAGGACCCGACGCTGCGCGTCGACCGGATCGGCGGCGTCGGGGCTGGGCACGGGCAGACGGTGCTGCGCGGCGCGGGCGACATCCACCTCGCGGTCGCTCTGGAGCGGCTCGCGCGCAAGTTCGGTGTGAACGTCGCGACGGACGACGTCCGGGTCGCCTACCGGGAGACGATCGCCGCACCGGCGGACGCCGAGGGCAAGGTCAAGAAGCAGTCGGGCGGGCACGGGCAGTTCGCCGTCGCGCAGCTGCGCGTGACCCCCCTTCCGCGCGGCTCAGGGTTCGAGTTCGTGGACTCCGTCGTCGGCGGGTCGGTCCCGCGCAACTACATCGCGGCTGTCGAACGCGGCGTGATCGAGGCCATGGCGACCGGCGGGCTGCACGGGTTCCCCGTCGTGGACCTGCGCGTCGAGCTGTACGACGGCAAGTACCACTCGGTCGACTCCTCTGACATGGCGTTCCGCACCGCTGCGACCCACGGGCTCCGCGAGGCGCTCGCCGCCGCGGGGACCGTCATCCTCGAGCCGGTCTCCGAGGTGACGGTCACGATGCCCGCCGCCTACCAGGGTGACGTGCTCGGCGACCTGTCGGCGCGGCGCGCACGGATCTCGGCGACCAGCGCGCTGGACGACGGCCGCCACGAGATCCGCGCCCTGGTGCCCGAGGCCGAGCTCGCCCACTACGTGCTCGACCTGCGCTCGCTGACCGGTGGCCGTGGCTCGTTCACTGCGGTGCACCACCACGACTACGCCGTGCCGCCGCAGCTCGTCGACCGGGTCACGAGCGGGACCGCGGTGAGCGGGGCGAAGGCACCCCACTGACCCCTGATTGCTACAGGTCCTTGCGGCGGAACAGCCCGGCCGCGAGCGCGACGAGCGCGACCATGAGCGTGAGCGCCGTCAGCACCGGCCAGAGGACGTCGGTCCCAGTACCCGCGGCGAGCGCCGTCGCGTCGTTGCCGAGACCCGCGGGTGAGTACTGCGCGAGCGGCTTCCAGATGCCGGCGATCGACAGGAGCGCATAGGCGCCGATCCCTGCGCCGGCGGCACCCGCGCTGGACCCGATGAGCACCGACAGCAGCGTCATGACGGCAATGAAGAGCTCACCGAGCACGAGGCTCACGAGCGCCGACGACCACAGGGCCGATCCTGGCGCGGTGTGGAACGCAACCGCCGTCAGCCCCCAGGTGAGGAGCGTCCCGAGCACGAGGACGACGGCGAAGAACAGCGCGTGGACCGCTGACTTGACGACCACGAAGGCGCTGCGGGACACCGGCTTCGTGAGCACGAGGACCGCGGTGCCGCTCTTGGCCTCCCCGGACACGAGCCCGCCGTAGATGATGATCAGCACGAACAGCGCGATCTGCGACAGGTTCTTGATCCAATGCGCGTAGGCGTCGAGGTAGGTCGGTGTCGGGATCTGGAAGCCGCCGAGCTGGCCGGCAGCGAAGGCACTGATGATCTCCGGGGTGTAGCGCGCGAGCACCGGGCCGGTCACTGCGAAGAACAGCAGGATCCCGGGCAGGACCCAGATGCGCCAGGTGCGCACGATCTCCAGGGCCTCCTTGCGGGCGAGCACGACGTTGCCGCTCATCGCCGGTCACCTCCGACGAGCTGGATGAAGACCTCTTCGAGCCCCATCTCACCCGCATCCATCCGGATGAGCCCCAGACCGCGGGCGGCGACCAGCGCCGGGATCTCGCGCTGCGCGGCCTCGACGTCGGTCACGGTGACCTCGATGGCCCCGGACGATCCGTCGCCCCCGTTCCCCCCGGTGGACCCTCGCGCCACCGCCCCCGCCCACGTCCGGCGGCCGATCTCCTCGGCGAGCTCGTCCGCGCCGTCGGTCACCTCGACGACGACCTTCTGGGCGCCGTAGCGCGCCTTGAGCTCGTCGATGGGCGCCTGCGCGACGACGCGGCCACGGTCGAGGATCGCGACGGTGTCGCAGACCCGTTCGACGTCGGCCAGGATGTGCGTCGAGAAGAAGACGGTCGTGCGGCCGCGCAGCGAGGCGATCATCTCGAGGACGTCCTTGCGGCCCATCGGGTCGAGTGCGCTGGTCGGCTCGTCGAGCAGCAGCAGCCGCGGCGCGTTGACGAGCGACTGTGCGACGCCGAGCCGCTGCTTCATTCCGCGGGAGAACCCGCCGACCGTCGTCGTGACGCCGGTGAGCCCCGCCAGGTCGAGCAGCATCTCGACGCGGCTGTCGAGGACTGTGCGGGCGATGCCGAACAGCCCGCCCGCAAACCGCAGCAGCTCCGGCGCCGTCATCCAGTCGTAGAAGCCGGGGACGTCGGGCAGGAACCCGATCTCGGCGCGGACCGCGTTGCCGGCGGTCGTGACGTCGCGCCCGAGGACCTCGACCGAGCCGCTCGTGGGGCGCGCGAGGCCGGTGAGCAGGCGCAGCGTGGTCGTCTTGCCGGCACCATTCGCGCCGAGGAACCCGAACACCGACCCCTCCGGGACGGTCAGGTCCATCGCGTCGAGCGCACGGGCCTCGCCGTACGTCTTGGTCAGCGCGGTGGTCTGGATCGCTGCGGTCATCGGGGGTCGGTGTCGTCGCGCGGGCCGTAGAGCGCATCGGCGATGCTCTCGGTCGGAGCCGGGTGCGACGTGGGCGGGGCGACGGCGGTCTCGGTCTTCACGCGGCCCACCACGAGGTAGAGGATCGCGCCGAGGATGTTGACCAGCAGGATCACCGCGAGCCACACCCACTTGTTGCCAGAGGTCACCCGGGACGCGGGACGGCGGTACAGGTCGATCAGGGCGACGACGTCGAGCGTGAGCTGGACGATGGCGAGCACGACGAGCACCGCCACCACCCCGTACGGCAGGATCGACAGGTCCGTGTTCACGCGGCAGGTCCGTTCATCGAGAGGGTGGACAGGTCATGGCGTTGTTCAGCGGTGCGGCCTTCGCGGGACACCCCGACCAGGAGCGCGAACGGGAGCGCCGCGCTGGCGCCGCGGCCGAGCCACAGCGGCCAGACGCTGCTTCGGCCGCGTGCCGTGTGCACGGTCTGCGCGAGCACCGACAGGGCCGTCATCGCGAGCAGCAGGCTCTCCGCCGAGGCCGCGACCCGGTCGAGAGCCGGCCTGCGACGCGCGTGGACACTCGCGGCCATCGCTGTCGGGACGGCCGCGAGACCGATCAGGCCGAGCACGGTGGGTCCGCGCCTGCCGTGGTCCGTCACCTCACCCGACAGGCTCCACCTCGTCGGGACGGTCGGGGGCAGCCGGCGCCAGGTCACCGCGGCGAGCGTGGCGACCGCAGCGAGCACCGCGACGGGTGCGGCCAGAGTCGCGGCGACCGTGCGCGGCGAGGCGGCACCGAAGGGCACGTCCTCGTCGTCGGGCCGGACGGCTCCGGTGCGCACCGCGAGCGCGCCGACGTTGACGCTCCATCCGACACCCCACGACTTCGGGACGAGGATGCGACGGTCGAGGGGGTTCCACCACCGGCTCGCCTCGCGCGCCGAGCTCGGCACGCGCAGGTCGTAGGGGACGCCGAGGAGCCGGCCATGCGACCGGATCCCCGTGCGCGGGGTGCCGTCACCCGGCAGGCCTGACGCTGCGACCTCGACGGCGAGGGCCTGCGGGGTGCCGAGCTCAGCGAGAACGCGCGTCACGTCGGCAAGGCTGCCCGTGCCGCCGACGCTGTCGACGACGTGCGCGCGCAGGTCAGCGACCGTGTCGTCGTCGACGTGCGCGCCGGCAGCCAGGACGGCCAGCCGGAAGCGCGTGAAGTACTGGTCGATCGCGGCGGAGACGTCGGCGGGGGTCATGACCTGCTCCCCCCTCGCAGGAGGCTGTCCATCGCGTCCCGCATGTCGACCCACGCCTTGGCCATGCTGCCGAACGCTTCGTCGCCGTCGATCGACAGCCGGTAGTACTTGCGGGGCGGCCCGGACGGCGACTCGCGCCACACCGAGGCGATGAGACCCGACTTCTTCAGCCGGGACAGGAGCGGGTAGGCCGTGCCCGCGCTGATCGCCAGGCCGGGGTAGGCGCCCAGCCTGTCGACGATCTCGGCTCCGTAGGCCTCGCCGTCGTGCAGGAGGGCGAGGATCGCGAGCTCGACGACTCCCTTGCGGAACTGGGACGGGATCGCCTCGTTGACAGCCATCTCGCTCCCCTCACCTACGTGTGCTTCGCCTGCATCCTGGTATTGCAAGGTAGACGGTAGTGCAAGCTCTCCGGCCAGCGCAAGGGGATGGCGCGCGAGCTATGCGCCGGGCGTGCTCGGGTCGTCCGGTTTGATCCGCACGACCCCTGCGTCCAGGTCGACGTCGGGCGTCGGACGTGACCGCTACGGTCAGGGCATGTTCCTGCTCGACGACGGCGCGATCGTCCACAGCGCGAGCGACCTCACCGCCGCCGCGACCTGCGAGTACGCGGTTCTGCGGGTGCTCGACGCGAAGCTCGGACGCGCCGAGCCCGTCGAGACCGCGGTCGACGCGATGCTCGCACGGGCGGCCGTCCTCGGCGGCGCCCACGAGCAGCGCGTGCTCCAGCAGTTCCGCGACGAGCTCGGTCCGTGGGACCCCTCGGCGGGCACCGGGGTCGTCGAGATCGAACGGCCCGCGGGCCGGCTCGCGCGTGACCGGTTCGCGCTCGAGGTGGCGCACCAGGAGACCCTCTCCGCTCTGGCGGCCGGAGCGGACGTGGTCTACCAGGCCGGCTTCTTCGACGGGCGGTTCAGCGGATGGGCCGACTTCCTCGTGCGGTACCGGGGGCCCGAGGCCGGACCCGACGGGTTGTGTTACGCGGTGTACGACGCCAAGCTCGCGCGGCGCGCGAAGATCCCTGCGCTCCTTCAGCTCGCCGCGTACGGCGACCATCTGCGCGCCGACGGGGTCCGGGTCGCGCCCGACGTGCACCTGATCCTCGGCGACCGCACCGTGACGAGCCACCGCCTGGACGACCTCGTGCCGGTCTACCGCGAACGCGAAGACCGACTTCTCTCGATCCTCGCCACGCACGTGGCCGACGACTCGCCGCTCACCTGGGGCGACGTGCGTTTCCGGGCGTGCGGTCGCTGCGACGTGTGCTCCCCCGAGATCGAGCGAACCCGCGACGTCCTGCTCGTCGCGGGGCTGCGCTCGACGCAGCGGGCCCGGCTGCACGACGACGGGATCCGCACGATCGACCAGCTCGCCGCGAGCGCGGGGTCGGTCGCGGGGATCGGGGAGACGACCCTCGCATCGTTGCGGGCCCAGGCCCGGCTGCAGGTGCGGCAGTCGCCGGCTGACGCGGACGGACCAGCGCCGGACGACGGGCCGGTGGCTGGACCGAGCGCCGGCGCGGCACTCACCGCCGCGCCGCCGCGCGTCGAGTTCGAGCTGTTCGCCCCCGCCGTCGTCGGTGCCTTGCCCCTCCCCGACCCCGGCGACATCTTCTTCGACTTCGAGGGCGACCCGCTCTGGGCCGAGCCCGACTCGACGGTGTGGGGCCTGGAGTACCTGTTCGGCGTCGTCGAGGCGCCCGTCACGCCCGGCGAGGCGGCGGCGTTCAGGCCGTTCTGGGCCCATGACCGCGCCCAGGAGAAGCAGGCGCTGGTCGACTTCCTCGACTACGTCGGCGCACGCCGCGCTGTGCACCCTGACCTGCACGTCTACCACTACGCGCCGTACGAGAAGTCCGCGCTCCAGCGGCTGGCGGGTCGACACGGGGTCGGCGAGGCGGCCGTCGACGACCTCCTGAAGGAGGGCGTGCTGGTCGACCTCTACGCGACCGTCCGCGCGAGCCTGCGCACCGGGCAGCGCTCGTACTCGATCAAGAAGCTCGAGCCGCTCTACATGGACACCGCGAGGGACGAGGGCGGCGTGACGACCGCCGGAGACTCGATCGTCGAGTACGCCGACGCGTGCGCGCTGCGGGACGCCGGCGACCTTGTCGGGTGGGAGAAGCGGCTCGAGCAGATCGCTGTCTACAACGAGTACGACTGCGTCTCGACGCTCCGGCTGCGCGACTGGCTGCTCGCGCGCGCCGCCGAGCAGGGGGTCACGCCGCGCGCTGCTGTTGCTCCCGACGGCTCGGAGGATCCCGTTGACGACGGCCTGGCTGACGGTGATCCGCTCGTCGACGAGCTGCTCGTGTTCGCCGACGACCGGGCGATCGGCACACCGGGCGCATGACCAAGGACGAGCCCCGCGACCTGCAGGCACCCGCGCCGCTCGGCGTCCCGATCGCGGGTCGGACTGCCGACCAGCAGGCGGTCGCCATGCTCGCGGCCTGTCTCAGGTACCACCAGCGCGAGGAGAAGCCGTTCTGGTGGGCCCACTACGACCGCCTCATCAGTGACCCCGACGAGTGGACCGACAAGCGCAGCACCTTCGTCGCCGACTCCGTCAGCGTCATCGAGCCGTGGCACGTCCCGCCGGGCAAGAAGGCGTCGCGGCGCCGGCTGCGGATGGTCGGGCAGATCGAGCCGGGCAGCGAACTGCGCGTGGGAGCGCAGGCCTACGCGCTCTACGATGCGCCGCTGCCACCAGGGGCGCAGACCAGCGCACGCGGGATGCGCGGTTGGACCGGAGGGATCACGGTGGTCGGGGTCGGCGTCGAGACCGACGACGGCGAACCTGACCCCGGCGCCCGCGACCCCCGCGTGCGCGACGGGGCTGAGCGCGGCGGGGCTGAGCGCGGCGGGGTCCGTGACGTGCTCGTGATCACCGACCAGCCCGCCATGACCCTCGCCCGCCACGACCGCCTCCCGATGGCCCTCGCCCCGGACGCACCGCCCAACACGGCGGGCATCGCACGCGTGATCCGCGCGCTGGCCGAGGGCATCGCCGCGGGTCTGCCGGCCCTGCCTGACCAGCCCGCTGTCGACCTGCTGCGGCGCGTGCCGCCGCGCACCCGCAGCGGGGACCGCCTGCCCGCGGTGACCGAGGGGCCGCGCGGGTACATCGAGGCGATCACGGCAGCGGTGCTCGACCTCGACGGCTCGTACCTCGCAGTCCAGGGCCCACCGGGAACCGGCAAGACGTACACCGGGGCCCGCGTCATCGCCGGGCTCGTCGAGCGGGGCTGGCGCGTCGGGGTCGTCGCGCAGTCGCACGCCGTCGTCGAGAACATGCTGAGTGCGATCGCCGGTGCCGGCGTCCCGACCGCTCAGCTGGGCAAGAAGCCCAACGGCACGCCCGGCACGCCCGGCCCGATCGCCCCCTGGTGCAGCCTCGCGCCCGACTCCGCGTTCGGGCGGTTCTACGCGGCCCAGGCCAGCGGGTACGTCGTCGGCGGGACGGCCTGGGACTTCACCAGCTCCAAGCGCCTGCCTGATGCGCCGCTGGACCTGATCGTCATCGACGAGGCCGGGCAGTTCGCGCTCGCCGACACCGTCGCCGTGTCGGTCGCGGCACGGAACCTGCTGCTGCTCGGCGACCCCCAACAGCTGCCGCAGGTCACCCAGGGCACCCACCCCGAGCCCGTCGACAGCTCGGCCCTCGGGTGGCTCACCGACGGTCACGACACCTTGCCCGACGAGCTCGGCTACTTCCTCGCGCGCAGCTGGCGCATGCACCCGGCACTGTGCGCGGCGGTGTCGCAGCTGTCCTACGAAGGTCGGCTGACCAGCGTCGACGCCGCCGCGGAGCGATCGCTCGACGGGATCGACCCCGGAATCCACTGCGTGCGCGTCGAGCACACCGGAAACGCTGTCTCGTCCGTCGAGGAGGCGGACGCGGTCGTCAGGCTCGCGCTCGACGTCATCGGGCGGCGATGGCGCGACCCGCACCGTCACGCTCCCGCCCTCGCGGTCGACCGGCCGCTCGACCAGGGCGACGTCATGGTCGTCGCGGCCTACAACGCCCAGGTGTGGACTGTCCGTCGCGCCCTCGACGCCGCCGGCCTGCGCGCGGTGCGCGTGGGGACCGTCGACAAGTTCCAGGGCCAGGAGGCGCCCGTCGTCATCGTGTCGATGGCTGCCTCCTCGCCCGACGACGTGCCACGCGGCATGGAGTTCCTGCTCGACCGGAACCGGGTCAACGTGGCGGTGTCCCGCGGTCAGTGGAGCGCGGTCGTCGTGCGCTCGACGGCGCTCACCGACTACCTGCCGACGACGCCCGACGGTCTCGAGGAGCTCGGGGCTTTCATCGGCCTGTGCGATCAGGCGCGCGGCACCGCGGCCGCGGCGAACGCCAGGGCGGCCGGGAGCACGCGGCGCCAGTAGCCGTCGGTGTGGGCCCCGGCGTCGAAGTGCGCGGCAGTCGCCCCGGTCCCGTCGGCGAGCTCGCGCGCGGCCGTCACGAACGGGTCCTCCGTTCCGCACCAGACCCCCAGGGTCGAGCCGTCGACGGCGCTCAGGTGCCGCAGAGGTTCGGACGCCGCCCAGTCGGCCTCGTCCACGAAGACGTCCCGCACCTGGGCGTCGCCCCAGCTCCGGAACAGCGCGGGGCTCATGGCGATGACCGCCGCGGGCGGTGTCGCGGCGAGGCGCGCCCAGAGCAGCGCTCCGAACGCGCCCATCGAGATGCCGAGCGCGCCGAACACCGTGCCGAGCCCAGCGTCCCCGAGCCAGGCGGGGACCTCGTCGCGCAGCATGGCCTGAGGGTCGTCAGACCCGACCGCGTGCCAGTAGCGGTCACCGCCGTCGACGGCTGTGATCGCGAAGGGTGCCGCGCCGGCCTGAACCGCTGCGGTCAGGAACTCAGGCAGCCCGAGGTCGACGAGGGTCTGGGCGTTCGCGCCGCGCCCGTGCAGCGCCAGCAGGACCGGGAGCCCGGCCACATCGACCCCCGCGGGCGTCATCGTCGCGATGCTCACGCGGGTGCCGCGGGCGGCGGACTCGACGCTGCGCGTCGTCACGGTGCCCGCCACCACGTCCGGGACCACGCCGTCGGGCCCGTCGAGGCCAAGGCGCCGACGGATCCCCGCCGATCGGGGCACGATGCCGGTCGCGACGCCAGCGGCCCCGAGTGCGCCGGCCGCCACCAGGGCGGCCGCTCCCGTGAGGACCACGCGGCGACTGACGGGTGCACCTGCGGCCATGACGCCCAGACTAGGTGCGCCGCAACCACCGCGGGCCTGGTTCTGGATCGGCACTCGCGGGGCCGGCGACAACCCCGGCAACTGATCGACCACCCACACCCCCGCGCCCGCCGGCGCCGGTCGCCCGGCCCACGACGTCGGTTCTTGCCGTGTCGGAGGCGCCTGGCAGTCTTCGAGGGTGCCGAACCGCGATCGCGACCCGTGGAAGGCTCGTTGGTCGGACCGGCGGGCTCTGCGACTGCTCGGTGCGCGTCGGCCGAGGCGCCGACGCGCGCGGACGCTCTGGTGGGTCGCCGTCCTCGTCGCGACGGTCGGCGTCGGGCTGGGGCTCCCCGCGTGGACGCAGGCCGTCGAGGCGGCGCGCTACCCCGTCGCGGCCGCTGACCTCGCGTCGGGACGGTCAGCGCTCGACGCGCTCCCCGTCAAGGGCCGTGCGCCGACTACCGGCTACGACCGCAGCTCGTTCGGTCAGGCCTGGGCGGACGTCAACCACAACGGCTGCGACACGCGCAACGACATCCTGGCGCGGGACCTGACGGGTGCGACGTTCAAACCCGAGACCCGCGACTGCGTCGTCCTGGCCGGGACGCTCGACGACCCGTACAGCGGCGGGGTGCGGCAGTTCGTGCGCGGTGCCGGCAGCGCGGCGGTGCAGATCGACCACGTCGTCGCACTGGCCGACGCCTGGCAGAAGGGCGCCCAGCAGTGGGCGCCCGAGACCCGCGAGGCGTTCGCCAACGACCCGGCCAACCTGCTCGCGGTCGACGGCCCGCTCAACCAGGAGAAGGGCGCTGGCGACGCCGCTACCTGGCTGCCGCCGAGCACCGGCTACCGCTGCGTCTACGTGCTGCGGCAGGTCCGGGTGAAGGCGGCGTACGGCCTGTGGGTCACCGCGGCGGAGCGAGACGCGATGCGGCGCCAGCTCGACCGATGCGTGGTCGCCGAGGTCAGGGCGCCGTGACGAACCCTGCCGGCGACACCTGCAAGCGCCCGGTGTCGACCGTGGTGCCGAGCGCCGCGAGCAGCCTCGTGCGGTTGGTCGCCGTCATGCGGGCCTTGCCCAGCTCCGCCAGCGTCGCACGCAGCAGCTCGGCCTCGGTCACCCCGGCGGAGGCTCGGACGAGCGCGGTCATGACGTTCGCGATCTCGCGCATCGGAACCTGCTCGGTCGCCCGCGTCGTGCCGGGTGCCGCGCGGCGGTAACCGGTCCAGGTCGCCGGGTCGAGGTCGCGGGGCCACGCGAAGCAGCCGGCGTCACGCGACGCGCCGTCACGCGAGGCGGCGTCACCGTCGTCCGGTCCCGCGTCGACGCCGGTCGACGCGTCGTCCGCGAGGAGATCGGCTGGCACCTGCGCTGCGATCGCGGCCGCGCGCGCAGGAGTCATCCGCGGCAGCCCGAACGACGCCGCGACGAGGCGTGTGAGCCGGTCGAGGTGCACCGGGCCCTCGGCTGCGACGACCTCCTCGATGACCGAGCGGACCCGGGCGGCGGCGCGCTCGCCGGGAAGTCCGTCGAGGACCGCCCGGTCGCCCACGACCCGCGGCTCCCACGGCGCGAACTGCGCCGGCCCGGGCTGGACCCTCCGTTCGGGCTCGACGCTCGACTCGGGCTCGACGCTCGACTCGGGCTGGTCTGTCGGCGCAGCCCGGGGCAGCGACGAGACTCCCCGCCGCTGACGCGGCGCTTCAACAAGCCCGGAAACATGCGGCTGACCAGCAGTTTCACGTGGAACATCGGCGGCCGTTGCCTCGACGGCAGCGATCAGGTCGTCGAGCACGTCGCCTGGTTCGGCGAGCCAGGCCGGCAGCCAGACGCGCTCGACCGCGGGCCACCGCAGCATCCGTCCGAGCACCTCGAGCGGCAGCCCGTCGCGGTCACCGACCGTGCGC
>JAYTSH010000355.1:0-1773 GCA_043745755.1 Cellulomonas sp.
GACGGGCCAGATCTGGCGGGACGAGTCGGGACCGCCCGTGGCCGAGTCGTCGTCCGCGGCGTCGACGAGCGCCTCGACCGCGACGCGCACCGCGGCGACCGCGTCCAGACCGGGGTGCCAGAGCTTCTTGAGCGAGCCGCGCGCGAACACCGAGCCGGAGCCGACGCTGTGGTGCTCGTGCTCTTCGTAGCGGCCGCCTGTCACGTCGTACGAGAAGATCCGTCCCAGTCTCCGGTCCAGGTCGTACCCCGCGAACAGCGGCACGACGGCGAGGCCCTGCATCGCCAGGCCGAGGTTGCCGCGGATCATCGTCGCGAGCCGGTTCGCCTTGCCGTCGAGCGACAGCAGCGCACCCTCGATCTTTTCGTAGTGCTCGAGCTCGAGCTGGAACAGGCGAACCAGCTCGACCGCCAGTCCGGCGGTGCCGGCGATGCCGACCGCGGAGAAGTCGTCCGCGGGGAACACCTTCTCGATCTCGCGACTCGCGATCATCGATCCCATGGTGGCTCGGCGGTCGCCCGCCATGACCACGCCACCGTCGAAGACGAGCGCGACGATCGTCGTGGCATGGGGTGCGAGCGGCACCTCACCCGCCGGCAGCGGCCTGTTTCCCGGCAAGAGCGAGGGGGCGTGCCCGGCGAGGAACTCGACGAACGAGGACGATCCCGGTGTCGTGAACGCGGCCGGCAACCGGCCCGCAGAGGTGTGGTCCTGGCCCATCGGCGGTCACTGACCGCCCTTCTGCACGAACCCGCGAACGAACTGCTCCGCGTTGATCTCCAAGACGTCGTCGATCTCCTCGAGCAGCGCGTCGACCTCGGCGTCGCGAGCCTGGGCAGCGGGGGTCGCCTGCGCCGGGGTGTCCGGGCCCGCGGCCGACTCGTCGTCGTCGCGGCGCGACTGCGCGTGTTCCTGACCAGCCATGGTGACCTCCCGGGGTCGTCAACGGGCCTGCAGAACACACCCTAGGCCCTGCCTATCAGGAGAGTCTGTGCACAACGCCCCCGCGAAGCCGGTCGATCCGCGAGGATACGCGCATGCCACCCGCGCCGACGTCTCCGGCCACCCCGTACGCCGTCGTGCGGCAACTTCTCGCCGATGGTGCTCGTTGCCCCGACTGCACGGCTGTGCTCACCCGGAGCCGATGCGACGCCTGTGGCCTCGACCTGTCCGGTGCGTCCGGTCATCAGCTGTGGGACATGTCCCGGCACGCCGCAGACGCGCTCAACCGACGCGACGGTCACCTGCAGGCGATGCGAGCGGAGCAGGCGACCCGCGAGGTCCTGCAGCCCCGGGCCGTCGCCCCGCCTGCGGCAACCCGGGCGGAGCTCGGCCAGTCGTCGCCGCGCACGCCGGTACCCGGGAAGCGGACCGGTGAACCTGCCCGCATCGCAGTCAGCGGAAGCCTCCTCGCCCCGGCGCAGCCCCCGGTTCGCACCATCGGCCCGCTCGTCGCCCGCGCCTCCCGACCCCGCTGGCGAGTGCAGACCGTGCTCCAGGTGCTCGGCGCCAGCCTGCTCGCCGCCGCGAGCATCGTGTTCCTCCTCTTCAGCTGGGGCTGGATCGGGCTGACCGGGCGTGCGGTGACGGTCGCGGTCGGCACCGTCGTGGTGTTCGCGCTCGCCGACCGGCTGCGTCGGGCGGCTCTGCGGTCGAGCGCTGAGGCTGTGGGGACGCTCGGCACGGTCATGCTGCTTCTCGACGCGTGGGCGGTGGCTGCGACCGGGCTCATCACGGTGACCGCGCCCGCGGCGTACGCCGCAGCAGCGTCCG
>JAYTSH010000356.1:0-3336 GCA_043745755.1 Cellulomonas sp.
GCTGCAGCACGCCCGCGAACACGAGGGCGACGAGACCACCCACGAGCGCGAAGTCGACCACGGCGGACCCAAGGTCGTCCCCGTCATTCGCCGTGCTCACCCAGCGAACGGACCGGCTGCGGATCATCCGGCCCTCACGGGACCGTCGGGCCCTTGACGCTGCTGATCGCGTCCGTGAAGACCTGAGCCAGGGCCGGGCCAGCCACCGCCCACAGGGCGATGACGAGCCCCGCGGTCATGAGGGTGACGAGCACCCAGCCGGGCACGTCGCCGCGCTCGCGGTCCGGGCATCGACGTCCGACGAGGCCGGACCGCGACCTCGCGAGCGCCGACCGCGCCATGCTCATCCCTGCGTGTGTCATCGTGCCTCTCCTGTTCTTCCCCGACGGGTCGCCGGAGTTCGATGCTGCCGATGGACTGTCACAGCCCGCTCCTGAGCACTGCGAGGCTCGGGAACGCGGCGAACACGACGGTGACGGGCAAGATGAGGAACACCACCGGGACCATCATCAGGACCTCCTTGCGCCCCCCCGACTCCATGAGCGCGCGCCTGCTCTGCTCGCGCACGTCCTGAGCCTGAGCGCGGAGCACGTCCGCGAGGGGTGTTCCTCGCTCGACGGCGACTGCGACCCCTTCAGCGAAGCGCGCGAGGCCGGGCAGACCCGTGCGGTCCGCGAGCCGCTCGAGCGCGACCGTCAACGGCGTGCCCGATCGTGCGTCCGCGAGCGTCGTAGCGAGCTCACCCGACAGCTCGCCTCTGGTCGTGCGGACCACGCGTTCGAGCGCACCGACGGCGCCCTCGCCAGCACTGACCGACAGCGCGAGGAGCTCGGCCACAGTCGGCAGCTCCGCCAGCAGGCGAGACTCACGCGCCGTCACCTCGCGCGAGAGCTGGTAGTCGCGGGCCAGGACTCCGGTCAGCCCGGCGGCCAGGACGAGCAGGACGAGCGGCGCGGGCTGGGCGCCCCGAGTGGCGGCGAGGCTGAGCGCGAACGCGAGCCCGCCTGCAAGACCGAGCACGCCCCAGACCACCTGCTCCGCACGGAACTGTTCGACCGACTCGGTCCGCCCGGCCCGTTCCAGCCGGCGCCGCACGTCGGCGGTCGAGGATCCGAAACGAGCGACCACCCGGACCCCGTCGGCCATGACGGGCGCGATGAGCCGCTCGAGGGTCGGGAACGGCGTCCTGACGACCGGCGCCCGCAGCAGCGTCGACGCGGTGCGCTGCGGGCGCAGGTAAGGCGCGAGGCGATCGTCGAGCACGGTCCGTCGCGCGCCGAGCCGCCACCAGATGATCCCCGCACCCGCTCCGCCCAGAGCGCCGATGCCGGCTCCGACCAGCGCGGCGTTCATCGCAGGACCCGAGGGTCCGCAGGCAGCTGCCCGATGCGGGTCATCAGCGCGTAGGCGACGACGCTGCACCCTCCTCCGCCGACCAGGACGACGAGCCCGGCGAACGTGTCGAAGGCGCGGGCCGCCTCGGGCCGCGTGCCGAGCAGTGCGAGCACGATCCACGGCGCGGCGACAGCGATGCGAGCGGCATACACGGTCCAGCTCTGCCGGGCCTCGAGCTCGCCCCTGGTCCGTGCGTCCTCTCGTAAGAAGCCCGACAGGGTGCGCAGCAGTCGACCCAGGTCCGTCCCGCCGACGTCACGTGTGATCCGCAGCGCCTCGACGATCCGGTCGGCGACCGGGTCGGCCAGCCGGGCCTTGAGCGCGTCGAGGCACTGACTGAAGCGACCCGTCGCGCGGTAGTCCTCGGCGAACGCGAGGAACGGCGCACGGACCTCGGCAGGACCGCGGTCACCGAGCTGGCCCAACGCCTCGGGCAACGACAGCCCGGCGCGGATGCCCGACGCGAGGTGGTCGACGACCTCGGGCCAGACGTCGCGGAGCCGCACCGCGCGGCTCCGCGCCCGGCCCCGCACCAGCGCGGCGGGTCCGGCGCCGGTCATCAGCGCGAAGCAGCCGGCGATCGCGGGCGACCTCGTCACTGCGACGCCGACCAGGAGCACGAGCAGCGCGAGCATCACGCTCGTGGCGACGAGCGCGCCCGGGGTGACCTGGGGAGCGCCGGCCTGGACGAGGAGGTCCTGCGTGCGCGCCCGCCAGCGCTCACCCCGCCGCACTCGACGCTGGGGCGGCGTCCACAGCGACCACCAGACACAGGCCAGGCCCGCGCCGAGCAGGAGGCCGACGACGACGCCCATCCCGGCCTCAGCGCTCGCCGCGCAGCAGCGCAGGCAGGTCGAAGCCGGCATGAGTGAAGCGGTCCTGGTGCGGCGGGTAGCCGTCGCCGCGGACGAGCTCCTCGCCGCGCGCGTGGTACAGGTCCGCGATCTCGACGACGCCGTTCTCGACGCGGCCGGGCACGCCGACGATCTCCCGGACACGCCGTCGACCGCGCGCGTCCAGCCCGAGGTGCACGACGATGTCGATCGCTGCCGCGACGGTCGGCACGACGAAGCGGTCGGACACGTTCTCGCCGGCGAGGAGGGGCAGCGTGCAGAGCTTGGTGAGCGCCTCGCGCGCCGAGTTGGCGTGCAGGGTGCACATGCCGGGAACTCCGGCGTTGAGCGCGACCAGGAGGTCGAGCGCCTCGGCCTCGCGGACCTCGCCGATGATCAGGCGGTCCGGGCGCATCCGCAGCGCCTCCTTGACGAGTCGGCGCAACGGGATCTCTCCCGTCCCCTCGAGGCTCGGCTGACGGCACTGGAGCGCGACCACGTCGCGGTGTCCGAGGTTGAGCTCGAAGACCTCCTCGCACGTGATGATCCGCTGCCGGGGCGGGACAGAGCCGACCAGCGCGCCGAGCATCGTCGTCTTGCCTGCCTGAGTCGATCCTGCGACCAGGACGTTGAGGCCGACGCGTACGGCGGCGTCAAGGAACACCGCGGCGGCGGCGGGCAGCGAACCAAGGGCCACGAGGTCCTCGAGATGGCGGGCGCGCACGACGTACTTGCGGATGTTGACAGCCCAGTCGCGATGCGTCACGTCGGGGATGACGACGTGCAGCCGTTCCCCGCCGGGCAGGCTCGCGTCGACGAACGGGCTGGACAGGTCGAGGCGACGGCCCGACGCCTTGAGCATCTGCTCTACCAGGTCGCGGATCTGGCCCGCGGTCAGGATGGTCGTCGTGAGCTCGGGCTCGCCCCGACGTGCGACGAAGACCTTCGACGGCGAATTGATCCAGATCTCCTCGACCTCGGGGTCGTCGAGGTACTGCTGCAGCGGTCCGAGACCGGCGACGGCGTCAACGATCGACTTCAGCGCCCCGAGCGGGTCGGTGAGCGGAGGGACCGCCCCGATGAC
The DNA here is from genome assembly GCA_043745755.1 of Cellulomonas sp. Taxonomy (GTDB): domain Bacteria; phylum Actinomycetota; class Actinomycetes; order Actinomycetales; family Cellulomonadaceae; genus Cellulomonas_A. The sequence goes on from JAYTSH010000356.1 coordinate 3,313, forward strand.
GCTCCGCCCGTCGTAGTCGGCGAG
>JAYTSH010000357.1:0-12935 GCA_043745755.1 Cellulomonas sp.
TCGAAGAGCGCCAGACTGACACCGGCGGCGGTCACGGACGCCGCCAGTGCCTGCGCGAGATGGCGGTCCTCGGCCAACGTCGCCAGCCGGCGGGCGCGCCGTGCCGAGGCGAACGCTGTGACGAGCATCGCGACCATTGCGCTGAGGCCGACAAGGCCGACCTCGATGAGCAGCAGCAGGTACTCGTTGTCGAGAATCCGATAGCTTGGTAGGAAGGTCGAGAACCCGCGACCGAAGATCGGGGTGCGGGCAGCGAACTCGAACACGAGCCCATAGCTGTCCGTGCGTGACTGAGCCGAGCTGTCCTGGCCAATGCCCGTGAACAGAGCGGTGAGCGTCCCCATCATCCCAGGGATCGTCACGAAGATGACGATGACTAGTCCACCGATGGACAAGAGTGCAAGGCGCCGGCGAACTGGCGGCCAGGTCGGCAGCAGAACGACAAGGACGGTCGCCGCGCCGAGGAGCGCCGACCGTGAGATCGATAGGGGGATCGCCAAGGCGATCGCGAGCGCGGGCCACCACCTGCGCACTGCCGGAAGTGCGGTTCGGTAGAACGCCCGGTGCAGGGCTAGGGGCAGTACAATTGTCAGGACGACACCGAACTCGATCGGGTGAATCGAGGTGCCCGCCGGTCGCGTGAAGCCGTTCCGGCCGAGCACGCTGTTGAGCGTCGCATTCGTCGCCAGACCCGGGAATGCGAATCGGTCGATCCACGCCTGCCTAGTGACGAACTGGACGACACCGAGCAGTGCAACTGCGCCGCCCGCGACGACAAGTCTCCCCAACAGCTTCTCTAGGCGTGCGCGGTCCTTGATGCCGTCATGGGCAACGAGGGCCACGCCGGCCCAGCCGACGAGCGCGACGAGTCCAAGGTCTGCGGTGCTGACCTCGGCTGTCACGATCGGGCGCGACATCGCAGCGACGTAGCTCGCGACAACGGCGAGACAGAAGAACCACACTGCTCGCCGTACCGGCGTGGGCGCGCGCGCTAGGGGTGACGAGCGATGCAGGTGATACCAGACCCACCACAGCGCTCCGAACGCCCCAACCAGGTTTGCAGGGGTCCCGGCGCCTCCGAGCGGTGCGATCACAAGTCGCGAGGGAATCGCAAACAAGAGCACGACGTAGACAGAGAGCAGAGTGACCGCGTCGCCTAAACCGGTGCCAGGCGGCGAGGCGACAATGTCAGGGGTGAGCGCGCCTTGTGACGTGGTGCTCATCTGGGCGCTGTCGGTCTCGTCGAGCCGCGGTAAGGAGTCGACAAACCAAGGGCGTCGTCGAGCTCGAAGGCTGAGGCGTTGGGCAAGTCGGCGCGTGAGTGGATTGACGACAGTGCGGCGGGGGAGATACTGCTGGCGCCATCACCGGACAGGTTGGTGTCGTCAGACGACGGGTCGGTCTCGCGGCCAGAGTCATTCTCCGCCTGGCCGGAGCGACGGCGGTTGACACTTGCACCGCCCATGTCCGCTGCGGGCTGCCCGCCCAGGCCGCGCAACGGATCAGCGTCCGCTCCGGGGCCGTCGGACTGATTCGCTCGCGTGGCATGGAGGGAACGACGCAGGGTGCGGCTAGCTAGCAGACCGTCGACGAAACCGATGAACAATGCCGAAGCAACCAGACCAAGTACACCGGCGGCAGCGACCGCCCGCAGCCGAGTCTTCATGATCAGTTTGGGGTTCTCGTCTGCCGTCAGCACCATCGAGGTGATCTGGGAGTCCGTTGCCACGGACAGCGTGGTCTGGAGCTGGACGAGCGTGGTCGGCACGCGGTCGAGCACTGCGTTGCGCGCCGAGTCAGCGATCGTCGACGTTGTGCCTGTGCCGGTGACGATGAGGATCGGTCCGCTGGTCGACAGATCAGGGACCACGTCATACTCGCCTGCGCCGACTGCCCCGAGCAGCTCGGTGCGGCTCGCGTCCGACGTCAGAGCACGCGTCAGGACGTCGACCGCCTGTTGTAGCCCGCCGAGGTAGAGGTACGGGTTTCCGCCCGTCCCGACGCTTGTCTTGGGCGGGAGCAGCACGACATCGGCGGTCGTCTGGTACGTCGGCGGGACGGCGGCGAAGGTGCCGATGCAGAGCCCAGCGGTCGCCAGAAGTCCCGCGAGTGTCAGGTACCACCGGCGGGCCAACGTCGTGCCGAGATCTTTGAGTTGCATCGCGTGCTCCGTCGTGGGTGTTCGAGCCCGGTCGCCCACCGTCCGATCATCTTGGGGCGTCTTCGCAGCATAGTTCTGGATTCGGAGCGCCAGAGTGATCTGCACCGATTCGCCACTTTTCATCCCCGGCATTGACCCGTCGGGCAGATCTGAACGCGCGCTGGGATGCGACCATGAGCAGGTGGAGCAGATGGGATGACGGCAGTCGATGTGCTAGGTGCCATTCGGCGGCGCTGGTATGTCGCCGTCGTGGGTCTGCTCGTCGTTCTGGCCGCGGGCGGAGCGTCTCTGAGTGCGCCGGGGGTCTGGTGGACCCAGGTCGACGTCGTCTTCCTCGCGCCGACGTCTGCGCGGTATCCGAACTCCCTCGAGGTCACCTCGGCGAGCCTCATCTCAACAGCCGGGGTAGTCGAGCGGCGTATGAACGCGGGCCGGGTCCCGACGGCCCTGTCGTCCTCGAGCGTGAGCCTTGTGGGCGAGGGGATTCGCGACGGCTACTCCGTACGCCTGCCCAACGCCGGCGGACAGTGGGCCGAAAACTTCTCGCGACCAGTCCTCGATGTGCAGGTTATCGGCGCCAGCCGGGATGCGGTCGCGGCGCGGCTGGACTTTCTGCTCGCCAAGATCCAGAGCACTCTCGACGAGCTGCAAGTCGCGGGTGGCGCCGACAAGTTCAATCGGATCATCACGGAGTCGGCTCCTCCGATGCCCGTGCAGGCGTTCGTTAGCCCTCGGAACAAGCGCGCTGCCGCAGGAATCGGTGTCTTGGGATCGTTGATCACGTTGGCAGCTGTGATTGCGGTCGATCGGGTGACCGCTTCGCGCTCCCGTCAACGCCCCGCCGCCATCGTGGACGCCGGAGGGCCTAGTCGTGGCTCTCGGATGAACCGAGCCTGATGCCCAAAGTTCTCGTCGTCTACGGCACCCGCCCTGAGGCGATCAAGATGGCGCCCGTCGTCACGGCGCTCTCCGCATCCGTGCACGTCGAGCCTGTGGTTGTCGTGACCGGTCAGCACCGGGCGATGCTCGACCAGGTCAACGACCTCTTCGGGATCACGCCAGCGCACGACCTCGACATCCTCCGCGAGCGCCAGGATCTGACAAGCATCACGACGCGCTCCCTCGAAGGCCTCCGGCGTGTGATCGGCGAGGAGCGACCGGATCTCGTCGTGGTCCAGGGCGACACAACAACGAGCTTCGCTGGGGCTCTCGCCGCGTTCTACGCCAAGGTGCCTGTAGCGCACGTGGAGGCCGGGCTGCGCACAGGGGACCGCTACAACCCGTTCCCCGAAGAGATCAACCGTCGGCTCACGTCACACCTGACCACCCTGCACCTGGCGCCCACGCCCACATCGCGCGCGAACCTGCTTGCCGAGGGCATCGCGGCCGACGACGTCGTCGTCACGGGCAATACCGTCATCGATGCGCTCCTCGACGTCGTCGCGCGTGACCTGCCGCTCACAGACCCGGCGTTGGCGCGAATGGGCGATGAGGCGCGGATCGTGCTTGTCACCAGCCATCGCCGCGAGTCCTGGGGTCAACCAATGGCCCGCACTGCGCGTGCGCTCGCACGCCTGGCCGCAGACTTCCCCGACGTCCTCTACGTGCTCCCCGCGCACCTCAACCCTGCTGTACGTCAGGTGCTCTTGCCGCCACTTGTCGGCTTCGACAACGTCCTTGTCACCGAGCCGCTCGACTACGGCGACATGGCTCGCGTGCTCGCGGCGTCGACGTTGGTCATCACGGACAGCGGCGGGGTTCAGGAGGAGGCGCCGAGCCTCGGCAAACCCGTGCTGGTGCTGCGCGAGACCACGGAACGGCCGGAGGCCGTCACGGCCGGCACCGTCCGGTTGGTCGGCACGGACGAGGATCTCGTCGTCGCCGAGGTCACTCGCCTGCTGACGGACCGCGCTGCCTACGACGAGATGGCCAGGGCCGTGAACCCGTATGGCGACGGTCGGGCCGCCCGGCGTGTCGTCGGCGCGATCGAGCACCTGTTCGGGGCTGGGCCGCGGCCGGACGACTTCGCGCCAGCCACGGCCTGACTGCGCGGTCCCGCACACTCAGCGCCATATGCCCCGGGTGTCATACACGACCTTTCCGTCCAGTCGCGACCGGCTGAGCGATCGGAACTGGTCGTGGTCGACGAGAAGCACGACGATGTCCGCCTCCTCGATCGCCTCGACCGCCGGCTGGAGCCGCACGTGGGGTCGGCCTGAGAGCTCCCGCGGAAGCACCTCTGTGTACGGCTCGCAGATCCGCAGGTCAAGATCAGGGAGCGCGTCGGCGATCGCCGCGACGACGTCGATCGCCGGACTCTCCCGCATGTCGTCCACGTTGGCCTTGAAGGTCAGGCCCAGGCACGCCACGGTCGGGTTGCGGAACCGTTCGGTCTTCGCAACAACCTGCCGCGCGACGTGCAGGGGCTTGGAGTCGTTGACCTCGCGAGCGGTGCGGATCAGCCGTGCAAGCTGCGGTGCCGCTCCGACGATGAACCAGGGATCGACCGCGATGCAGTGCCCGCCGACTCCCGGTCCGGGGGACAGGATGTTGACACGGGGATGGTGGTTCGCGAGCCGAATGACTTCCCAGACGTCGAGCTTGAGCTCCTCGCTGATGAGCGACAGCTCGTTGGCGAACGCGATGTTGACGTCCCTGTATGCGTTCTCGACGAGCTTGGCCATCTCTGCACTGGCAGCGTCGGTCACGAGGATCTCGCCCTGCGCGAACACCCGGTATAGCGAGGCGGCCTTCTCCGCGCAGCGACGAGTGATGCCGCCGACCACCCGGTCGTTCGTGACCATCTCGATCATGATCCGGCCGGGGAGCACGCGCTCTGGGCAGTGTGCGACGTACACGTCGGGAACGGCGTCAGTCGTGTGAGGCAGGTGCAGGTCCGGGCGCAGCTCGGCGATCCATCGACTCACCTGCTCGGTCGTTCCGGGCGGCGATGTCGACTCAAGGACGACGAGTGCGCCGCTGCGCAGCCGGGGGGCCAGCTGCTCGACAGCGGATCGAATGTAGGAGAGGTCAGCCGTCCGGTCCTCAAGGAACGGCGTCGGTACGGCGATGATGAATGCGTCAGCTTCCGGCATCTCAGTCGTGGCCGTGAGGCGGCCGACTCCCACGGCACCGCTGACACCGATGGCTAGGTCTGGTTCGACAAACGGGACCTGACCGTGTGCGACGGCCTTGACGGTGTCCTCGTTGATGTCGACACCTATCACGTCGATCCCGCGTGTAGCGAGTGCGACAGCTGTCGGGAGGCCGATGTAGCCAAGGCCGACGATGGCCACTCGGCCGCTGAACACATCATTCATGACTGGTTCCCCCAGACTGCGTCGTCGCACGCCGGAACGGCGGCGAGGGTCGGACGAGCTCGCGCGCGACGAGCGCGAGGAACGTGGTGTTGGTGACGAGATACCGCTTCCACAGCCTGCCCGGCTCCTGAACCAGGCGATACGCCCATTCGAGCCCGTGGCGCTGCCAGCTCACAGGTGCCCGCTGCGTGACTCCGGCCAGCACGTCGAACGACCCGCCGACCCCGTGCAGCACGGGCACGCCGAGCGAGGCACCGTGGCTCGCGAGGAAGATCTCCTTCTTCGGCGACACCATCCCGAGGAACAGCATGTCGGCACCGCTCGCCGCTATCTCAGTGGCGATGTCGGCAGACTTCGCATCCGGGAAGTAGCCGTCACGGCTGCCCGCGAGGCGCAACCCGGGAAACCGCTCGCCGATCCGGCGAACGAGCTCCGCGAGGACCACGGGCCGCGCGCCCAGCAGGTACACCGATCGGTGCTCGCGGTCGGCAAGTTCGAGGAGTTGCTCGAACAGGTCGATGCCGGCCACGCGCTCGGGCAGAGGGCGGCGCAGCAGCCGGCTCGCCCACACCACAGATTGGCCATCGGCGAGCAGCAGATCGGCCTCAAGCAAAGACTCGCGCAGAAGTGGGTCGCGACGAAGGTTCACCACCTTGGCCGCGTTGACCACCCCGATGAGGAGCCGGCCATTCGTTGTGATGGCCTTCTCGCAGCGGTCCAGGACCTCCTGGAGTGTCAGCGCGTCGAGCTCGAGCCCGAAGAGCGCTCGGCGTGCGGCGGGGCCGTAACCGGTGGCGAGTGGTCCAGACTCGACGTTGCTCACGCCGGGCCCCGGGATGTCTCGCCGACGTTCGTCTGAGGAGCGAGAGCACGGACGACACCGGCGGACCGCCATGCGTACAGCAGCCACCCCAACTCATACGGCCTGCACTCGTGGTCGACCTCGGTGGGCGGAAGGATCGTGTTGATGCCGGGCACATGCAGGCCAGGGGAGAATGTCGTCGTCACAGCTGCGAGTTTGCGTGCGGCCTTTGACGGTTCGCGCCGGCCGACCTTGCGCCATACGAGGGCGTGCCGCTCGGAGACGAGGTCTTCGAGGACCTCGGGGTGCTGGTCGAGCCAGCCGAGCCCTCGCGTGATCGCCTCTCGGTGGTCGTCGCCGCCCGCTTCGAGCAGGTCGAAGAGCGCCATCGGGCCCATCGCGTGCTGGTGGACGCTGTAGACGGGGTAGCCCTCGACGATGCCGCCGACGCGGGTGTCGTAGTGCCACCACCACTGGCCGGCGTCGCCCTGGAGCTCGACGATCCGCGCGGCGGCACTGTTCGCGGCGGTGAGCGCAGCCGTGTCATCGGTCGCGACTGCGAGCCGGGCGAGTGCCTGGATCGGATACACCTGGTCGGCGTAGCAGCCGACGTGTGCGCGCCACCGACCGAGTGATGCCGCTGGCAACGCGTGCGGGAACAGCCCCTGCGGACTTTGGGCAGCTAGAAGGCGATCCCGTGCGGAACGTTGTACGGCTGCGGCGGACGCGGCGATCGCGCCGTCGGAACGAGCCACCTGCGTTGAGGCGAGCGCCGCCGTGAGCATCCACGCGACGTCGACGGTGGGAAGCGGTCGCCTTCCGACCAGAAGCGACTCGATCTGCGTGAGAAGTGAGCTGTCGGCTTGGCCGCGCACCTCGGCAGCGGCCCAGGCGCCGAGAGCGACCGCACCCGGGTCCGCATTGCCGGCGGCGCGCTCGGCCACGAGCGCGGCGAGCTCGGCCGCGTTCAGGCCGTGAAGCACTGCGCGCTGGACGGCCTCCGGTTGCCACGCGAGCCCCAGGGCGACGATGGCCGCATACCGCGGGCTCGTGCCCTCCGCGCGCAACGCGACGCCGTCCGGCGTCCGGAACGCGCGCACCGTCTGGGCGAACTCAGACGTTGCTGTGAGGTAGGCGGTCGGCAGTCCCCGCAGCGCAAGGTTGGCAAGGCTGTTGACGCGGTCGCGCGCAGGCGGCGCGAGCATGACCGTCCGCTCACTGTGCACGAGCGGTTCGGCGCGGGTGGGCGCATCTGGAGCGTGCGCCGCGCCCTGTGGCCCGTTCATGCATGTCCCCTGTCGGCCCGTCTGAAGGAAGTAGGTCAAGCCCGACATCGTGGGCACTCATACCGTATCGACGCAGCTGCGTGAGCGGCAGGCCCGTCCCGTGCCTGGAAGACAATTCACCCATATCTCTCTCCGGTCTGCGCGCGGAGAGGTCAGTTGCGCACCACCGACGGCGACCACGCCTGCGGGATGAACACCTGAGGCGTCGCGCCCGCCTGCGCCGCGACGGACCACACGTCGGTCACGCCTACCTCGGTCTCGCGCGGCATGCCGTACAGCAGCGTCGAGTTGTCGAGCCACTCGATCTGGTCGTCGATGCTGCGCTTCTCACCCGCGACGACCTCCGTGCCGGTCGCGAGGTCGAGGACTGCAACCGACCAGAACTTGGTGCCGCCCGTGCCGACGTCCTTCTTGAACGCGATCCGCGTGCCGTCCGGGCTCAATGACGGGCACTCGACGTTCTCCCGCAGCGAGACGAGCGTCTGGTCGGCCAGGTTGCCGCGGATGAGCCATGTCTTGCCGGCGGCTGCCGACGCCGCGGTCGCGTAGAACGTCGTGTCGTCGACGAAGGTGACGCCCCAGAGGTTCCGGTCGCTCCCGGTGAAGGGCTGCCCGTCGACCGTCAGAGCGAACTTCTCGAGGTCGCCCGACGTCGTCCCGTCGACGCGGTGCACGACCGTGTCGGTCGAGAAGCCGGTCGTCGCGTACGAGTGTCCCGTCACGAACGACGTCGTCGCGAGCAGGGAACCGTCGGCGGACAGGCGGGTGCGGCTCGGGACACCGGGCAGGGGCCAGGTCTGGACGGGCTGCCACGACGCGTCGAGCAGCTGCGCCTCGAACCGCGTCGCGATGCCGCGCACCGTGCGCAGGCAGGACTCCGCGCCCGGAACGGCATCGACCCGGTCGCACGCGACGGCCGTGAAGGCGCGCGGGCCCGCCGGGTCGTCGAGCAGCACCATCGCGACGAGCCCGTACTGGTCGCCGGGCGCTGTGCTGCGGAACACGATGCGGTCGTGGCCCTCGACGGCGGCCAGGTCGGACTGTGCGACAGGGGTGGCCGAGGCGACCTGCACGCGCTGCGTCCGGAAAGCGCTGACGCCGTAGGCGACGGCGCCAGCAACGACGACGACCACGACCAGAATCAGCGCGAGGACGCGCGGAGCAGGCTGCCTCACGCGAGCGACTCGGCAGGTGCGGCCGAGCCGGCAGGCACGTCGAGCCCCCGCACGAGGAACCAGCAGGCCATGATCGCGGCGGCGAGCACCGCGGCGGCGACGAACATCGCGTTCCCCCGTCCGACCGTGTACCAGAGCAGACCGAAACCGGTCGACGCGACCATACGGGCGAGAGCGACGACCGTCTGAGCGGTGCCGATCGCCGTCCCGCGTGCGGACAGGTCCGCGACCTGCCCGACGATCGCCGACAGCACGCCGTCGGTCGAGGCGTAGAACACGCCGAGCAGCAGCAGCACGGCGAACGTCAGGCCGGCCCACCCGCCGGACGTCCCTGCGCACACGTAGGCCCCGAGCAGGGCGACGTGACCCGCGAGGAAGACCCGAGCGCGGCCGAACCGGTCTGCGAGCCGGCCGAAGGGGATCGCCAGGCTCATGTAGGCCACGTTGGTGCCGACGTAGAGCAGCGGGAACCATCGGGTCGCGAACCCGCTGCGGTCCTGCAGCGCGAGGTAGACGAAGCCGTCGCCGACAGTCAGCACGCCGAGCACGCCGGCCGCGACCATGAGGCGACGCAGCGACGGCGTCACGATCGCCCGCCAGCTGAACGGGCGACCCGCGGGGGCGAGGCCCGGCACCGTGCACGTGCAGCCCTTGCATCGCGGCAGCCCGCGCTCGTCGCGCGACTGGTGCTTCGCGATCCAGGCTGCGCGCCGCGGGCGCAGGTCGGGGACGAGCAGGCCGAGCACCGCCAGACCGATCACCGCGCACCCGAACGACATCACGAACACCGTGCGGTACCCGTCAGGGATGACCCACAAGACCGCGAACGCCAGGAGCGGGCCGGTCGCTGCGCCGACGGTGTCGAGCATGCGGTGGACGCCGAACGACCGCCCCAGCGTGCTCGGGTCGGAGCTCGCGGTGATCATCGCGTCACGGGGTGCGGTGCGGATCCCCTTGCCGACCCGGTCGACCGCGACCAGCGCCGTGACCGCGGCGAACCCGCCCGCCACCAGCAGCCCGGCACGCGTGGCGGCGGAGAGCCCGTAGCCCGCGAAGGCCACCCACTTGGGGTGGTCGCCGCGGTCGGCCGCCCACCCGCCCGCGATCCGCACGAGGGCGGTCGCACCCTGCATGAGGCCGTCGATGAACCCGTACGCGATGGTCGACAGTCCCAGCGCGGCGGTGACGTAGAGCGGGAGGATCGCGGCCACCGACTCCGAGGAGATGTCGGTGAGCAGGCTGACGACGCCCAAGGAGACGACGACGGACGACACCCGTGCGATCGGTCGGCGGGTGCCCGGCGTGCGGCTGCCAGGCGTGCGAGCCCCCGACGCGCGGTTGGACGACGACGAGCCCGCAGGGCGGTCGCGCAAGCTGAGGTACACGTCAGCCCTGTGCCGTGAGCGTCCCGGCGACGCTCAGCTCGGTGCCGCCCCCGACGCGCTCCCGGAGCGTGAGGACGAGTCCGTCGTTGTCGCGGACGAACGCCGTCGCCGTCGCTCCCGCACCGGCGGGGGAGTCGGTCGTGATGAACCCGGCGGCGGTCAACGCCTGCACGTAGCCCGCCTGGACGTCCGCCGGGCTCGCCGCAGTGCTCGCCTCGAGCCCGACCTGCAGGCGGCTGCCCTCGGCGGAGACCGAGCTCGAGACGACCGTCGCGCCCGCGGGCACGGGGACGATCTTGACCGGGAATCCGGTCACGAGCGCGCCGCGGGCGGACGCCGTCGCTGGCAGCGGCCCGGTCAGACGGGGCACGTTGGCCGTCGGAGGCACGAGGGCCCCTGGCGTCGAGCCGGTCGTCGGGAGCACCTCGCTGGCCGACCCCGTGCTGGCCGACCCCGTGCTGGCCGACCCCGTTCCAGCCTTCGGCTTGCCCGACGCATCGCTGGAGGGCGCGCTGCCTGCCGATGCGCTGCTCCCGGCTGACGGATCGACGCCGGCGCTCGCGGACCCTGCGGGGCTCGGTGCGCGCACCTTGCCCGACGGTGCGACGGTCACGGTCGTGGGACTGTCGGCTCCGTCGGTCGTGCGGTCGGCGCTGCACCCCGCGGTCAGCGCCACGAGCCCGAGGGTGAGCCCAGCGACGAGCCTGCCTGCGGTCTCGCGCCGCATCGACCTGCGACAGGGGTGCTGGCGGGTGGGCGTCGGCATCGGTCACCTCGGTTCACGCCGGTCACGGGCATCAGGACAGGTCAGGGCAAACCCGACACCGGGTCTGTGTTCACGGTACCGATGCAGATGCGCGACGGGCAGCCCTGGGCCGTCGATCGCGACAATTCACCCGTCCCGATCACCCGTCTGCCGCAGGCGTCACCCGGCGTCGAGCATGCCGACGAGGTGCGTCGCGATCTCGAGCGCGCAGGTCGCCGCGGGCGAGGGCGCGTTCAGGACGTGGACCTGACGCGGCGCGCGCTGCACCAGGAAGTCGTCGACCGGCTTGCCGTCACGCGCGATCGCCTGTGCTCGCACCCCTGCCGGCGCCCGGACGAGGTCGTCGACCCCGAGCGCCGGGACGAGCTCCGCGAGGCCGCGGGCGAATGCTCGCTTTGAGAGCGAGAGGACCATCTCACGCGCCCCTGGGACAATGTTGCGGGCTCCCATGCGCCAGAGCCCCGGCCACGCCAGCTCGTCGAGCACGTCGCGGACGTCGACGTCGCGCCACCGGTACCCCTCGCGGGCGAGCGCGAGCACCGCGTTCGGGCCGGCCTGCACCGCGCCGCTGACCATGCGGGTCAGGTGCACGCCGAGGAACGGGAACCGGGGGTCGGGGACCGGGTAGATCAGACCGTTGACCAGTGCGGCGGCTCGCGGGACGAGCTCGAAGTACTCGCCGCGGAAGGGGACGATGCGCGCCTGGGGGTCGAGCCCGCACGCGCGGGCGACCCGGTCGGACTGCAGCCCCGCGCACGCGACGAGCCGGTCGGCGTGGAGCTCCTCGCGCCTGCCGTGCCCGTCGACCCGCACTCGTAGGCCGTCCGCGCTCTCGCGTGCCCCGACGAACGCGGTCTCGGTCAGGACCTCGCCCCCGGCGGCGGTCACGTCGTCCGCGAGAGCGCGGCACACCGCGGCGTAGTCGATCGTGCCGGTGTCGGGGACCCATAGCGCGCGCAGGCAGCTGACGTGCGGCTCGTGCTCGCGTGCCTCGGCGAGGCCGACCTCGCGTACGGTCACGCCGTTGGCCCGTCCGTTCGCGGCAAGCCGCTCGAGACCCGGCACGTGCGTCGGCCTCGTCGCGACGACCAGCTTGCCCGGCCGGTGCACCTCGATGCCGTGCGCGTCCGCTAACGCGGTCATGCTGCGCGCTCCCGCGATGCTCATCGTCGCCTTGAGGCTGCCCGGTGTGTAGTAGAGCCCGGAGTGGATGACGCCCGAGTTGCGCCCGGTCTGGTGGCGCGCGACCGCGGACTCCTTGTCGAGGACCGTCACGCGGTCCCCCCGCTCGGCGAGCCGTGCCGCGACCGCGAGCCCGACGACTCCTGCTCCGACGACGACGATGTGCATGGTCCTGACCGTATCGACATCCGGTCACCGTCGGACAAAGAGTGCGCAGACGTTCTCCGAACCGGTGCTCGTAGACTTCTCGGCGTACCCCGGGTCCTGCTGGACTCGGGGCTCTCGTGCTGCCGTCATCGCCCCGAAGGACACCATGGACCTCACCGCACTCGTGCCTGCCCTGCTCGCCGACCCGGCCGCGGCCCGCGCGGTCGAGCTCGTGCGCTCGGGCGGCGAGGTCGACGTCGTCGGGCCCGCCGGGGTGCGCCCGCCCCTGCTCGCCGCGCTCTCGGCCCGTCGCCCGCTCGTCGTGGTGACGGCGACCGGACGCGACGCCGATGAGCTCGCGGCCGCGCTGCGCGGCTACCTGCCCGACGACGCGGTCGCGGTCCTGCCGTCGTGGGAGACGCTGCCGCACGAGCGGCTCTCCCCGCGCAGCGACACGGTCGCGCGACGGCTCGCAGTGTTCCGTCGGCTCGCGCACCCGACCGCCGACGCCGGCATGACCGGCGAGATCCGCGTGCTCGTGATGCCGGTCCGCGCGCTGCTGCAGCCGGTCGTCGGCGGCCTCGGCGAGCTCGAGCCGGTCGCGCTCGCGGTCGGCGACCGGGTCGACCTGACTGATGTCGCGGACCGGCTGGTCGGCGCCGCGTACGCGCGCGTGGACATGGTCGAGAAGCGCGGGGAGTTCGCGGTGCG
>JAYTSH010000358.1:0-6924 GCA_043745755.1 Cellulomonas sp.
GGCGCCGGCAACCTCGTTCTCTGCGCGCACGCAGGCCGCGGCGAGCAGCGCGCGGCCCGCGTCGTCCGGCTGGTCGGCCGGGCCGGCGAGGTCGAGCCGAGCGGTGGCATCGAGTGCGACAGCGACCGAGGCCTCGAGCGCCGCCGACGACGACAGACCTGCGCCGTACGGCACGCACGAGTCCACGACGGCGTCGAAACCGCCGATCGTCGAGGCGTCGGACCCGGCGGGCAGCGCGCCCGGCTGCCGGAGCGCCCACGCCACGCCGAGCACGTACGCGGTCCAGCCGTCGACCGCGCCCGGACCGACGTCGGCCAGGCGCATCTCGACCAGCCCCGCACCCGGCTCCTGCGCCGAGGCCAGGCGGACGACGTCACTGCCTGCCGGAGCGGGCCGGAGGGCGACGTACGTGCGGTGCGGCAGCGCGATCGGCAGGCAGAGCCCGCCGTTGTAGTCCGTGTGCTCACCGATGAGGTTGACGCGGCCGGGCGCCGACCAGACGGTCGGAGCGGCACCGTCGGTCCCGAAGCGCGCAGCGAACGCCACGATGGCACGCGCGGCGCCCTCGTCACCGGTCCAGGCGGGGATCCACCGGGGCGCGATCATCGGCCGAGCTCCTGCAGACGCGAGGCGACCCGCTCGGGTGTCGTGTCGCTGATCCACGCCGCCATGCCGGACTCGACGCCCGCGAGGTACTTGAGCTTGCCGGCGGCGCGCAGCACCGAGAACACCTGGAGGTGCAGGCGGCCGAGCTCGCGACCCTCGCCGACGACTGCCTGGTGCCACCCGGCGATGTACGGCAGGGGTATCGGTGTCCCGTCGGGCTCGACGAAGAACCGGTCGAGCCGGCGCAACAGCTCGAGGTAGGTCACCGCGAGGTCTGCGCGCTCGGCGTCGGTCAGCGACGGGAGGTCCGGCACGTCGCGGTGCGGCGCGAGGTGGACCTCGACGGGCCAGCGGGCCGCGGCCGGCACGTAGGCCGTCCAGTGCTCCGTGTCGAGGATCACGCGCGTTCCGGCGCGACGCTCGGCTGCCACGACGTCGGCCAGCAGGTTGCCCCCGGTGCGCTCGCGGTAGGCGGCGGCCTCGCGCAGCATCGCCTGGGTGCGGGGGGTCAGGTACGGGAAGGCGTAGATCTGCCCGTGCGGGTGCGGCAGGGTCACCCCGATCTCTTTGCCGCGGTTCTCGAAGCAGAAGACCTGCTCGATCCCCGGCAGCGCGGACAGCTCCGAGGTGCGGTCCGCCCAGGCCTCGATGATGGTCCGCACGCGCGTGGGGGTGAGCTCCGCGAACGAGCTCGTGTGGTCCGAGCTGAAGCACACGACCTCGCAGCGGCCGGCCGCGGGCAGCGCCGGCCACAGCGGCTCGTCGTCGACGTGCCAGCCGTCGTCGAGCGTGACGCCCGGGATGCGCATGAGGGCGGGGAACCGGTTCTCGAAGACCGCGACGTCGTAGTCGGTGTCGGGCACCTCGCCGTCGGAGTACGTGGCGTCCGGGCGTGCTGGGCACAGCGGGCACGAGTCGGCGGCGGGCAGGAACGTGCGGTTCATGCGGTGCGACGCCATGGGGATCCAGTCGCCCGTCAGCGGGTCGCGCCGCATCTCGGGGCCCTGCACGGGGGCAGCCCCGCCGGCGTCGCCGGAGGTCGCGGCCTCGAAGCGGTCACCGAGCGGTCGCGGGTCGTCGAGCCGCCGAGTGGCACCACCCGAGACGTACGGCTCGGAGTCGTCGAAGTAGATCAGCTCGCGGCCGTCGGCCAGGTGGGTCGCGGTGCGGCGGACCCGGGCGGGGCGGGCGGGATCGGTCATCAGAGGTCCTCGGGGGTGGGAGTGGTGGGCGTGGTGGCGAGCAGAAGCTGTCCGACCGTGTCCTCGAGGACGGTGCGAGCTTCTGTGGGGAGCCCGTCGTCGCTGAGGAGCAGGTCGATCTCGTCGAGCGAGGCGATCCGAGCCAGCCCGACGACACCCCACTTGGTGTGGTCGGCGAGCACGGTGAGCCGGGCCGCGCTCGCGACGAGGGCCTGATCGGTCGCCGCCTCGAGCAGGTTCGGGGTCGTGGCGCCGTGCCGGTCGAGACCGTGCACGCCGAGGAACACCCGGTCGACGCGCAGCCGCTCGATCGCGGCGTCGGCGACCGGCCCGACGAGCGCGTCGGACGGCGTCCGGACGCCACCCGTGAGGATGACCTCGAGCGCGGACGGGCCGGACGAGTCGGCTGCGTGGTGCAGCGCGTCGGCCACCGGGAGCGAGTTCGTCACGACCGTCAGCGGTCGCAGCGAGCGGTCGGCGGCGATGAGCTCGGCCAGCAGGTGGGTCGTCGTGCCGGCCGAGAGGGCGATCGCCTGCCCGGGCTCGATCGTGGTGAGCGCTACGCGGGCGATGGCTGCCTTCTCGGCGGCGGCCCAGGTGCGCTTGGTCTCGAAGCCGGGCTCGTGGGTCGATCGGCCCGCGGGCTCGGGAGTGACCGCGCCGCCGTGCACGCGTCGGACGAGACCGGCTCGGGCAAGCTCGGCGATGTCGCGCCGCACGGTCATGTCGGAGACGTCCAGCTCGTCGACGAGGTCCGTGACGCGCACGGCGCCGTGCGCACGGATCTGGGCCAAGATCCGGTCCTGACGCTGCGGCGCAAGCATGTGGACAGTATTCATCACAGTCGAACAGAAACAAACAGGCATGTCGCTGCGGCAGGACCTGGGCGACGCGGGTCAGGGGGCGAGGGGAAGCGGGTGTCTGCCGAGCGCGGGGCGGCTCAGCGGGTGACGGGGGCCAGGCCGAGCGACCGACCGGCCAGGCCGCGCGACCGGGCCGCGAGCGTGCGGGCGACCGAGCGGAGCACGACGGCGCTGGGGGAGTCAGGATCCGCCAGCACGATGGGCGTGCCCTCGTCGCCCGCCTCGCGCAGCGCCATGTCGATCGGCACCTGGCCCAGCAGCGGGACGAGTGACCCCATGGCGCGCGAGAGGTTCTCCGCGACGACGGCGCCGCCGCCCGAGCCGAACAGCTCCAGGCGCGAGCCGTCGGGCTGCACGAGCCACGACATGTTCTCCAGCACCCCGACGACGTGCTGTCGCGTCTGCAGCGCCACCGACCCCGCCCGCTCGGCGACCTCGGCCGCCGCGACCTGCGGTGTCGTGACGACGAGCAGCTCGGATGAGGGGAGCAGCTGCGCGACCGAGATCGCGATGTCGCCCGTGCCGGGGGGCAGGTCGAGCAGGAGCACGTCGAGGTCGCCCCAGAACACGTCGGCCAGGAACTGCTGCAGCGCCCGGTGCAGCATCGGGCCGCGCCACACGACCGGCTGCCCGGCCGGCACGAACATGCCGATCGACACGACCTTGACGTCGTGGGCGATCGGCGGCAGCAGCATGTCGTCGACCTTCGTCGGCGGACGCGTCACGCCGAGCATGCGGGGGATCGAGAAGCCATAGATGTCGGCGTCGACAATCCCCACCCGCAGGCCGTCGGCGGCCATGGCACACGCGAGGTTGGCCGTCACCGACGACTTGCCCACGCCGCCCTTGCCTGACGCGATCGCGTAGATCTTCGTGAGCGAGGTCGGCAACGAGAACGGGATGACGGGCTCGGGCGAGCCGCCGCGCAACATCGTGCGCAGCTCGGTGCGCTGCTCGGGTGACATCACGCCCATCGCGACGCGCACGTCGGTGACGCCCTCGACGGTGCGTGCGGCCGCCGTGATGTCCTTCGTGAGGGTGTCCTTGAGCGGGCAGCCCTGCGTCGTCAGGTCGAGCCCGACCGTGACGAGCGGGCCGCCGTCGATCGCGCCGCCGGGGGTCACCTCGACCGAACGGACCATCCCCAGCTCGGTGATCGGGCGACGGATCTCAGGGTCGATGACGCCGACGAGAGTGGCGCGGACGGCGTCGGCGAGCAGGGCGGGGTCGGTGAGAGCGGACATGGAGACCATCGTAGGTCGAGCCGTCAGCCCGTCGATGGGCCGTTCGCCCCTGCGGGTCGCCCCGACGAGGGGGGCTCGCGTCCGCGCCGGGCGGGCGGTCGGTGCCGTCGCCGTTGGCGCGCTCGGTGTTCAGCTCCCCGAGCAGGTCGCGGAGCTCACCCCGGACGAAGTCGCGCGTGGCGACCTCGGACAGTGCGATGCGGAGCGCGGCGATCTCGCGGGCCAGGAACTCGGTGTCGGCGAGATTGCGCTCAGCGCCCTGGCGGTCCTGCTCGGCCGCGTCGCGGTCACGGTCCACCTGGCGGTTCTGTGCGAGCAGGATGAGCGGCGCAGAGTACGACGCCTGGAGCGAGAGCATGAGCGTGAGCAGCGTGAAGCCGAACTTCTGCGGGTCGAAGCGCAGCGAGAACGGGCCGATCGAGTTCCAGCCCAGCCACACCACGACGAAGACCGTCATGTAGGCGAGGAATCGCGGGGTCCCCATGAACCGCGCGATGCCTTCGGCGATCTTGCCGAACGCGTCCTGGTCGACCTGGACCTTGGGCGGCAGCGTGCGTCCGGTCTCCTTCGGGGTGTCGAGGCGCTCAGGCACGAGTGCCTCCCGTCGGGCCGTCGCCAGCTGCCGCTCCCGCTGCCCGAGCCGGTGCCCCAGCCGGAGCCACGCTCGGCTCCTCGTCGTCGAGCCCGCGCCAGTCCTCAGGCAGCAGGTGGTCGAGCACGTCGTCGACACTGACCGCACCGAGCAGGTCATAGGTCGCGAGCAGGCGCGTGACCTGCAGGAGCGGTGCGTCGGCGGTCACGGCGTCGATGTCGGAGTCGATGATCGCCCCGATCGACTCGTGCGGCGCCTCGCGCAGCATGCGCTGCAGGTGCACGACGCCGAGGAATCGACCGGTCGGCGTCTCCAGCGGCTGGCGCGTCACGAACACTATCGACGCGAGCGCGGGCGCGAGGTCCTGGCGGCGGACGTGCGCGAGGGCCGCGGCGATCGAGGTCTCAGGGCCGAGGATGACCGGCTCGGTCGTCATGAGCCCGCCCGCGGTGTCGTCCTCTTACGCGAGGAGGCGGCGGACGTCCCGCGCCTCCTCGGGCTCCATGAGTCCGAGGAGCTCGGCGGCCTGCTCGTCCGTGAGCTCGCCGAGGAGGTCGGCGGCGTCGTCGGGCTGCATCGCCTCGAGCACGTCTCCGGCCCGTCCGCGTTCTAGACCAGACAGGATCGCGACCTGGTCGTCCTCCGGGAGCTCCTCGAGGATGTCCGCGAGACGCTCGTTGTCCAGGGCGCTCGCGACCTGGAGCCGTCGCGTCGTGCTCATGTTGTGCAGCACTTCGGCAAGGTCGGCGGGCTTGAGGTCCTCGTACGACGCGAGGAGGAGGGCGGCGCGCTGCGCATGACTGCCGTGGGCGAGGCCGGAGACGTCGGACGTGGGGACGACGAGGGTCTCGCCGCGGCGCCGGAGCAGCCCGCCCTTGCCCGCCGCGTGCCGACGCACGAACAGCTGGTTCGCGAACCAGTCACCGTCGCGCTGCTGCTCGATCGCGATGTCCTCGATCGACGCGCTGCCCGAGCCGTCCACGAACTGCACGGTCCGGTCGAGGAGCTCACCGATCGTGAGGGTCTCCGAGCCGCGCTGCTCGAAGCGCCGCATGTTGACCAGGCCGGTCGAGATGACCTGTCCCGCGTCGATGCTGGTCTCGCGGGTGAGCGGCAGGAACACCCGGCGCCTGCTGGGTACCTCGACCACGAGGCCGACCGCGCGCGGCGAGGCCTTCTCGCGAAAGAGCATGACGACGTCGCGCGTCCGCCCGACCTGGTCCCCGATCGGATCGAAGACAGCGGTGCCGGCGAGGCGCGCAACACAGACACGTGTTCCGCCGCTGTAACGGGCTCAAGCGTAGCGGGCGGCCCTGTCATGCGAGCACGCGGCGACGACATCGGTGCGGCATGTCGCAACGGTGGCGCGCGCTCGAGCGCGTGCGAGAGGATTGGGACATGTCGTTCACCCGCGCCACCCGTGTCCCGACCGCACCCACGCTCCCGCAGGGCGAGCTCGTCGCGTCCTACGGCACCTACCTCGAGGCTCAGCGCGCGGTCGACCACCTCGCCGACAAGCAGTTCCCCGTCCAGCACGTCACGATCGTCGGCACCGACCTGCGCATGGTCGAGCGAGTGACCGGGCGGCTGTCCTACCCGCGCGTCGCGCTCGCGGGGTTCGCGTCCGGCGCGTGGTTCGGGCTGTTCGTGGGCCTGCTGCTGTCGATGTTCGGCTCGGCTGGCTCGTCGATCATGTTCGCCGCGATCCTCATCGGTGGTGCGTTCGGCCTGCTGTTCTCCGTGATCACGTACTCGTTCACGGGCGGCAAGCGCGACTTCACGTCGACGAGCCAGATCGTCGCGGCGTCGTACGCGCTGCTGTGCGGCGCCGAGCAGGCGAACAAGGCCCGCACGCTGCTGCAGGAGATCGGCGGCGTGCAGTCGGGCTGGCCCGCGCGGCCGGCCGGTCCGTCGACGACGCCGTCGGACCCGCGCGTGGCCTACCCCGAGCCGTCCGCGCCGCACCAGCTGCCCGCCGCCTCGCCCACCGTGCCGCCAGTGCCGCCCTTGGCACCGCCGACGGGTGCCCCGACGGCGCCGCCCACCGCGGGGCCGACTCCCGGCGCGCTCTGAGCGCCGCCCGCTCGTCGCGGGTCGGCGCGGATCGTCAGCGCGCCGCGAGCAGGCGCGCCATCCACGCCTCGACCTCGTCGGGCCGACGCGGCAGCGCGGCAGACAGGTTCTCGTTGCCGTCAGCCGTGACCAGGACGTCGTCCTCGATGCGCACCCCGATGCCGCGATACTCCGCGGGCACCAGCAGGTCGTCGCTCTTGAAGTACAGCCCGGGCTCGATCGTGAACACCATGCCCGGCTCGATGACCGCATCGAGGTAGAGCTCGCGGCGCGCCTGCGCGCAGTCGTGCACGTCGAGCCCGAGGTGGTGGCTCGTGCCGTGCACCATCCAGCGTCGGTGCTGC